>NZ_JVJI01000112.1:0-65708 GCF_001072665.1 Streptococcus pseudopneumoniae
GTATCAGGTTCAATGGGTATCATCTCAGCCTAAAGCACCCCAAATGTCTTTATTATTTAATTACTGCACCAGTATAGCAAAAAATGAAAGCCCTAGCAAGATATTTGACCGAAAAATATATTTATATAGTTTTCAATGGTGATTTATTCTTCCTATACACTAAGAAAAACCTCCACATTCAGTGAAGGCAAGCTGTTTTATTAATACAATTTTAAGTCACGAGGATCAACTGGGAAGGTTGGGTTGTATGGGTTGTGACGGAGTTTGAAGTGTTTGACATCTTCAATGGTCTGAGTTCCAGATAACTGCATAACTGTCTTCAATTCTGCATTCAAGTGTTCAAAGACTTGGCGTACACCGACACTACCACCAAGGGCCAAGCCATAGATAACCGGGCGGCCAATAGCTACCAAGTCTGCTCCTGAAGCCAAGGCTTTAAAGACGTGTTGACCACGACGAATACCTGAGTCAAAGACGATTGGTACACGTTTGTCAACCGCTTCTGCTACTTCCTGAAGTGAATCAAAGGCAGCTGGTCCACCGTCGATTTGGCGACCACCGTGGTTGGTTACCCAGATACCAGAGGCACCTGCACCCAGAGAACGTTCAACGTCCTCACGGCATTGTGGCCCTTTGACATAAACAGGAAGTCCTGAGTATTCAGCGATGAATTCTACATCACGTGGAGACAAGCGTTGTTTAGCTGATTTGTAAACAAAGTCCATTGATTTTCCAGCACCTTCTGGCAGATATTCCTCAACAATCGGCATTCCAACTGGGAAGACAAAACCATTACGCTTATCTACTTCACGATTGCCTCCTACAGTCGCATCTGCTGTCAAGACAATCGCTTTATAACCTTCAGCCTTCACACGGTCCATGATGTGGCGGTTAATCCCGTCATCTTTACTAAAGTAAAATTGGAACCAATGAGGTGTCCCTTGAAGGGCTTCTGTAATTTCTGGAAGATCGACAGTAGAGTAAGAACTGGTTGTATAGAGGGACCCAAACTCATGCACACCACGCGCAGTCGCCACTTCACCCTGTTCATTTGCCAATTTATGAGCCGCAACAGGCGCCATAATGATTGGTGAAGATAGTTTTTCACCTGCAAATTCAATCTCTGTACTTGGATTTTCTACATTGCAAAGCGTATGCGGAACGATGAGTTTGTGGTTAAAGGCGCGAATATTCTCACGTAAAGTGAAAGTATCTTCCGCCCCACTAGCGATATAGCCAAATGCTGCTTTAGGGATAACTTGTTGCGCCATTGGCTCCAAATCATAGGTATTGATGAAATCTACATGACCTTCTGCATTGCTTGTTTTGTATGACATAAAATGCCCTCCTTAATAAGTAAGCGTTTACTTTGTATATTACAAAAATATCTTAACTCTTTTTTCAAAACTTTTCAAATATTTTGTTTGGAAATTTCAGAAAGATTGTGTCTATGATAAAAAATCCTTATAACGGCAATAAAAAATACATATTATCCAAAGGAGATTTTAAGTGCTACAATAACTGTATTATTTCTAGATGGGAGGTTCTATTTTTGGATTGGTCCATTGTTGAACAATATCTACCACTTTATCAAAAGGCATTTCTTCTGACCTTGCATATTGCAGTTTGGGGAATTTTGGGATCTTTTTTGCTCGGCTTAATCGTTAGTATCATCCGGCATTACCGCATTCCTGTTTTGGCGCAAGTAGCGACAGCCTACATCGAATTGTCACGCAACACGCCCCTTTTGATTCAACTCTTCTTTCTCTACTTTGGTCTTCCCCGAATAGGGATTGTCCTATCTTCGGAAGTCTGTGCTACTCTGGGACTAGTCTTTTTAGGAGGTTCCTATATGGCAGAATCTTTCCGAAGCGGACTGGAGGCCGTCAGTCAAACCCAGCACGAGATTGGATTAGCCATCGGTCTGACACCTGTACAGGTCTTTCGCTATGTGGTTCTTCCGCAAGCAACAGCGGTGGCCCTACCCTCTTTTAGTGCCAATGTCATTTTCCTGATCAAGGAAACTTCTGTTTTCTCAGCAGTGGCTTTGGCCGACCTCATGTACGTCGCCAAGGACTTGATTGGGCTCTACTATGAAACAGACATTGCGCTTGCTATGTTGGTAGTTGCTTACCTTATCATATTGCTACCCATCTCACTGGTCTTTAGTTGGATAGAAAGGAGGCTCCGCCATGCAGGATTCGGGAATCCAAGTACTCTTCCAGGGAAATAATCTCCTGAGAATCTTACAGGGATTGGGCGTTACGATTGGGATATCCATCCTGTCTGTCCTCTTATCCATGATGTTCGGAACAGTCATGGGAATCATTATGACCTCCCATTCTAGAATCGTACGATTTTTAACACGATTGTATCTGGAATTCATCCGTATCATGCCCCAACTGGTGCTACTCTTCATCGTTTACTTTGGCTTGGCTCGAAACTTTAATATCAATATCTCAGGTGAGACTTCTGCTATTATCGTTTTCACCCTCTGGGGAACAGCTGAGATGGGGGACTTGGTCCGTGGAGCCATCACTTCCCTCCCTAAGCATCAGTTTGAAAGCGGACAGGCACTTGGCTTGACCAATGTTCAACTTTACTACCACATTATCATCCCACAAGTCTTGAGAAGATTACTTCCACAAGCCATCAATCTTATCACTCGGATGATTAAAACCACTTCCTTGGTTGTTTTGATTGGGGTTGTTGAAGTGACTAAGGTTGGACAACAAATCATCGATAGCAATCGCTTGACTATCCCAACTGCTTCCTTTTGGATTTATGGAACCATTCTGGTCTTGTATTTCGCAGTCTGCTTTCCTATTTCCAAACTATCCACTCACTTAGAAAAACATTGGAGGAACTAAATGTCAGAAACTATCTTAGAAATCAAGGAACTCAAAAAATCCTTCGGAGACAATCCTATCCTCCAAGGACTTTCTCTAGAAATCAAAAAAGGGGAAGTTGTCGTCATTCTAGGACCCTCTGGTTGTGGGAAAAGTACTCTCCTTCGTTGTCTCAATGGCTTAGAAAGTATTCAAGGTGGAGATATTCTTCTGGATGGTCAGTCTATCGTTGAAAATAAAAAAGATTTTCACCTCGTTCGCCAAAAGATTGGTATGGTTTTTCAAAGCTATGAACTTTTTCCCCATCTGGATGTCCTTCAAAACCTCATCCTAGGCCCTATCAAGGCTCAGGAAAGAGACAAGAAGGAAGTAACGAAAGAAGCTCTGCAACTACTGGAACGTGTCGGTTTGCTAGATAAACAACATAGCTTTGCGCGTCAATTATCTGGTGGACAGAAGCAACGGGTTGCAATTGTTCGTGCCCTCCTCATGCATCCAGAAATCATACTTTTTGACGAAGTGACTGCTTCGCTGGATCCAGAAATGGTGCGTGAGGTTCTGGAACTCATCAATGACTTGGCCCAAGAAGGCCGTACCATGATTTTAGTAACCCACGAAATGCAGTTTGCCCAAGCAATTGCCGATCGGATTATCTTCCTCGACCAAGGGAAAATTGCTGAAGAAGGAACGGCTCAAGCCTTCTTTACCAATCCTCAAACTAAACGAGCCCAGGAATTTTTAAACGTCTTTGACTTTAGCCAATTTGGCTCATATCTATAAAGGAGATTCTTATGAAACTATTCAAACCACTCTTAACTGTTTTGGCACTTGCCTTTGCCCTTATCTTTGTCACAGCTTGTAGCTCAGGTGGAAATGGTGGTGCATCGTCAGGTAAAACCACTGCCAAGGCTCGCACAATCGATGAAATCAAAAAAAGCGGTGAGCTACGAATCGCCGTGTTTGGAGATAAGAAACCGTTTGGTTACGTTGACAATGATGGTTCTTACCAAGGTTACGATATCGAACTTGGGAACCAACTGGCCCAAGACCTTGGTGTCAAGGTCAAATACGTTTCAGTCGATGCTGCCAACCGTGCGGAATACTTGATTTCAAACAAGGTAGATATTACTCTTGCCAACTTTACAGTGACTGATGAACGTAAGAAACAAGTTGATTTTGCCCTTCCATATATGAAAGTTTCTCTGGGTGTCGTATCACCTAAGACTGGTCTCATTACAGATGTCAAACAATTAGAAGGCAAAACCTTGATTGTTACAAAAGGAACGACCGCTGAAACTTATTTTGAAAAGAATCATCCAGAAATCAAACTCCAAAAATACGACCAATACAGTGACTCTTACCAAGCTCTTCTTGACGGACGTGGAGATGCCTTTTCAACTGACAATACGGAAGTCCTAGCTTGGGCGCTTGAAAATAAAGGATTTGAAGTAGGAATTACTTCCCTCGGTAATCCAGATACCATTGCGGCAGCAGTTCAAAAAGGCAACCAAGAATTGCTAGACTTCATCAATAAAGATATTGAAAAATTAGGCAAGGAAAACTTCTTCCACAAGGCCTATGAAAAAACACTTCACCCAACTTACGGTGACGCTGCTAAAGCAGATGACCTAGTTGTTGAAGGTGGAAAAGTTGACTAATACTCTTCGAAAATCTCTTCAAACCATATCAGCTTCACCTTGGATTATATTTGATTTTCATTGAGTATAAGATCCAATAACATCACAAAAAGAAATCAGGTAATCCTAGTGACTACCTGATTTTCTATGTCTTAAGCATTTTGCCAATTTTCTTGGTCTTCTTTAAAGCTTTTTAGAAGGTCGAGCCCTTCTGGTGTGATGTAACCTTCTTCTTGAGCTAGGTGAATGAGTTCACTGTAGTTAGAAAGTGTTAACAGCTTAACACCAGCATCTGCAAAGTTTTTGTCTGCTTTTGGCAATTGGTAGCTGAAAATCGCTACAACTCCAAGCACATCTGCTCCTTCTCGCTTGGCTGCTGCCACGGCCTCGAGAACAGAACCACCTGTTGAAATAAGGTCTTCAACCACTACCATCTTTTGCCCCTGAGCTACGCGGCCTTCGATTTGGTTACCAGCTCCGTGGTCTTTTGGTTTGCTACGGATGTAGGCAAATGGCAAGTTCATCTTATCAGCAATAATAGCTCCGTGTGGAATCCCTGCTGTTGCAGTTCCTGCAATCACTTCTACCTCTGGAAAGGCTTCTTTGATAGCTTCCACAAAGCCATTTTCAATGAGGGTACGAGTTTCTGGATAGGCTAGTGTCACACGGTTATCCGTATAAATCGGCGACTTGATACCAGATGCCCAAGTGAAAGGCTCCTCTGGTTTGAGGTAGACGGCTTGAATTTTCAAGAGGTGGCTAGCGATATCTTTAGCAAGTGTCATGGTATTCTCCTTTTATTTTTCTAATCTAGTTCTTTAATTCCAGTCCTGTGTCCATTCATCCTTGATAGCATGATAAGCTGCAACAGGATCCTCAGCTTGGGTAATGGGACGTCCCACTACGATATAGTCACTGCCGATTTGATAGGCATCAGCAGGTGTCATGACGCGTTTTTGATCTCCAACCGCAGCTCCGGCGGGACGAATGCCCGGTGTCAGACAGATAAACCCTGGATTGGTGGCCTGCTTGATGAGTTGCACTTCCTGAGCCGAGCAAACGACACCATCCAAGCCCGCTTCAGCTGTCTTCTTAGCATAATGAACCACAGACTCTTGCAGGCTGGTTTGGATGTTTTGAAAATCCTGCATCTGAGCTTCTGATGTTGATGTAAGCTGCGTTACAGCGATCAATTTTGCTTGGCTCCCAAGACCTTCACGCGCAGCCTTCATCATCTCTACACCCCCAGCAGCATGAACATTGGTCATATCCACACCAAGCTGAGATAGGACCTTCATAGCTGATTTGACTGTATTGGGAATGTCATGCAGCTTGAGATCCAAAAAGACACTGTGACCCAAGCCTTTCAAGTAGGATACAATCTCAGGCCCCGTTGCGTAATAAAGCTCCATCCCTACCTTTAGATAAAGGCTTTCTTCTGCTGGGAAAAGAGCTAAAAATTCCTTGACCGCCTCAAAACTAGGAAAATCAAGAGCAATGACTGGACGATGTTCTCGCATAGGTTTCTCCTTTTACCTTTGTTAGTGAGAGAGTCTGGCCACAAGAAGCCACGAAAAAAGGAACCTGCCAACAGCAAGGTTCCACGAAAAATGGGTAGTCTCCACCCTTTCACCGTCTAACCTTAGCTGCCTCTCTGGACTGCTTTAAAGGTTTTTTACTATTCTATTATTTCTACTAACACTTGTCAAGTAAAAACATGGCAACTAAAGAGCTATAGAAGAAAAGGTAAACCTAGCGACGCGATGAACGTCGGGTCGTTTGGTTTTGATTGCCCTCTTCCTCCAGCTTTTTCCTTTCCTCTTCTAGTTTATTCTGCTGTTCTTCCAGTCTTTTCTTCTCTTCCTCTTTTTGTTTCTTCTCAGCTTCCTTAGCCTCTTGTTTGGCTTTTTCCTCAGCCTCCATAATTAATTTATCCGCCACTGTGTAGCTGTAAATTCCAGCTTCCATGTCGACCACACTTGGTTCTGACAATTGAGGCTTAATCTTACTGTAATAAGGCAATTTCTTACTCATTTCAGAAAGGGGAACCAAAACTTCGTCCGAATCATTCATAGTCACTCGAATTAAATCTGATGTGACCTTGCTTGGGGCTAGTTCCACCTTTTGGATAGCAGATTTGAGTTCGGGGCTAATTTGAGAAAGTTCTGAGGTAAAGGTCTTGATTTGTTCGCTGTCATTAAAGAGAACTGACAAATACGTTTCTGGCAGACTCACCAAACTTACAGCACTGGTCTCCACCTTTCCACTTGAAAGGATTGGATAATGATTTTCCCCAGAAACATAGTAGGCAACAATATCGTATTCCTTGACCTTGATAGTAAACTTGGTTGGAAATTGATAGACAAGCTGAGCTGATTCAACCCAATAATTAGACTTGATCTGTTCTTCATATTTTGCCTTGTCTAGCAGAAGGTTAATCGTATAATCCGAATCCTGAATTCCTGAAGCCTGTCGAATATCATCAGCCGTAGTTTGAACCGTTCCCTCAACACGAATATCCTTCATGGTCGCATAAGGACTGAGCAAGTAGGCAGAGACAACCAATAAAAGTAAACTGAGAAACAAAACCGAGATAGCACGCCAGATATGAACTCCTGGAATTTTCGGTTTGACCGGTTTTTCCTTTACAGGTTTTTTATCTACTTTTTTAGCCTGTTTATTCTGTTTCTTTGGCTCTTTGGATTTTGGTTCTTCTTTGGCTACTTCTTTTTTGACGTCTTCTGACTCTTCTACTTTATCTTCAGACTCTTCCTTAGCTGATTTTGGGTCTTTTGGATCAGATTCACTCTCTTGGTCCTCGGTTGCATCTGACTTTTCAGATTTTGAAGCCATTCGAGCTTGTCTTTCCTTTTCCTTCTCCTCAGCTAGGGCTGCTTCTTCCTCAGCCTTCTTTTTTAGATATTCTTGGTTTCGTTTCTGCCATTCTGATAACTCTTTAAATTCTTCGAGGATTTCTTTGCCCTCATTTTTCTTATCTTTTGACATTTACTTTCCTTATGATAAATCTTTTTTCAACAATTGATAAAAATCTGCTAGAGATTTCAATTCCTTTGAAGCCTTCATCTTAGCTTGGTAATCTTCCTTGTGACTTAGTAAGTGAGAAAGCTTCTCTTCTAAACTGTCCAAGGTCAAATCGCTTTCTTGAAGCTCTTCTGCATAGCCTTTTTTTACAAAGTAGGCTGCATTTTCAATCTGGTCACCACGACTAGCTTCACGACCAAGTGGCACAATGACATGTAATTTTGCCATGGCCAAGAGCTCAAAAATCGTATTGGCACCACCTCGTGTCACAACAATATCAGCCAATTCCATCAAGGGTTGATAGAGATTGGTCACATAGTCAACACGAAAAAGATTTTGGCTCAACTCGTTCAAACTAGAATCTCCAGTTAAATTGATAATATTGTAGCGCTCTGTCAGTTCTTTCTTATGGTCTGTCACCAATTGGTTAAAGACACGAGCACCTGCAGAACCACCGACAAACAATACAGTTGGCAATTTGGAATTAAAGTGGGTTTGAATATCTACCAATTCATCTGGTTCTGGATTTTTTTGATCTGAAACCTTGGTCACTGCTCCCACATGCTCAACCTTAGTCAAACTTGAAGCTTGCTCAAAGGTTGAATACAACTTCGTCGCAAATTTATAGGCGATTTTATTGGCCAAGCCCATAGACAGGTCAGATTCATGAATAAAGACTGGCACTCCTGACACACGCGCAGCGATAACAGGCGGTACTGAGACAAAGCCTCCCTTTGAAAAAAGAGCCTGTGGACGAAGTCGCAACATGATAAAGAGCGATTGGACAATTCCCCATCCAACTTTAAAGACGTCCAGCATATTTTGCCAAGAGAAATAACGACGCAATTTCCCAGTCGCAATGGAGTGGAAAGTGACATCCAAGCCTGACTTGAGGATTTCTTGGTGTTCGATCCCACGCTTGTCCCCAATATAGTGAACTTCCCAGCCATCTTCGATGAACTTGGGTATTAACAAAAGGTTGAGGGTCACGTGTCCAACCGTTCCCCCACCTGTAAAGACAATTTTTTTCATATTATTCCTTTAACTCCGCTACTGTGTCGATAAAGAGGTCGCCACGTACTTCAAAGTTAGCATACATATCCCAGCTGGCATTGGCAGGACTGAGAAGAACCACGTCTCCTTGAGTCGCAAGCTCGTAGGCCTTGCGGGTCGCATCAGCAATATCAGTCGCATCCACATAAGCCACACCAGCCTTGTCTGCTGCCCGTTTGACACGTTCGGCAGACTGACCGAGGATGACCATCTTCTTGAGTCCAGTAATGTCTGGCACCAATTCGTCAAACTCATTGCCACGGTCCAAACCACCTGCAATCAAAATGACCTTGCTGTTGTCAAATCCTGACAAGGCTTTTTGAGTAGCCAAGATATTGGTTGACTTGCTATCATTATAGAATTTGACACCCTTGATTTCATCTACAAATTGGAGACGGTGTTTGACACCTCCAAAGGCTGAAAGAGTTTCTTTGATGGTTTGGTTATCCACACCACGAAGCTTGGCTACAGCAATCGTCGCAAGGGCATTTTCCACATTGTGGCTACCTGGAACTCCGATTTCATTCGCTGCCATGACAACTTCCCCACGGAAGTAGAGTTGACCATCTTCCAGATAAGCTCCATCAACCTTTTCAAGTGTTGAGAATGGTACAACGGTAGCTTGTGTTTTTCTTGCCAATTCTTTTGCCAAATCTTGGTTAAAGTTCAAGATAAGGAAATCAGCCGCTGTCATCTTGTTCTGGATATTCCACTTGGCTGCTACATAATCCTCAAAAGAACCATGGTAGTCGATATGAGTTGGCATGAGGTTGGTAATAACCGCAATCTCAGGATGGAATTCTTGAACACCCATCAGTTGGAAAGAAGAAAGCTCCATGACAAGCGTGTCCTTATCTGTCGCAGTTTGGGCCACTTGACTAGCAGGATAGCCGATATTTCCTGATAAAAGACCATGTTGGCCAGCAGCAGTCAAAACTTCCCCGATCATGGTCGTTGTGGTTGTTTTACCGTTCGAACCTGTGATACCGATAATTGGCGCTTCTGAAATCAAGTAAGCCAATTCCACTTCAGTTAAGACTGGAATACCTTTGGCCAAAGCCTTTTCAATCATGGGATTGCTGTATGGGATACCTGGATTTTTCACCATCAGAGCAAATTCTTCATCCAAAAGTTCCAAAGGATGGCCACCTGTGATAACCTTGATTCCTTCTTCCAGCAAACTTTGCGCAGCTGGATTGTCCTCGAAAGGTTTTCCGTCATTTACTGTCACAATAGCACCTAGTTTGTCCAACAAACGAGCTGCAGATTCACCAGACTTGGCCAAACCTAAAACAAGGACTTTCTTATTTTTAAATTGATCTATTACTTTCATGTCTCGAACTCCATTTCTACTCTTACTATTTTACCATTTTTATGGAAATAATTCTAAACGAAAATGCTCATATTCAGCATTCTAACAAGCAAAAAGAGAGCCAAAACTCTCTTTTTTATCTTCTTTTACTTTTACTGACCGACATGAGGGTAATATCTCGCAAGCTAAAGTATGCTAGGAAGAGCATAGCGACTGCGATGAAGAATTCTGTCGGTAGCTGAAAGATTTGCAGAACTGACAGCATAAGCAAAATCAAAAGTGCTACGAAAGCAAAGACGACAAGGACGATATTGACTGTCCCTTTAATGCTTTCTGGTGTCGCAAATACATAGAGTAGTAATAAGAGGATTCCTATGATTAAATAAACCATCTTTATCTCTTTCTAGCTCTTATTCAGCTGATTTTTTCTTCTTGTTAGCTTTCTCACGCTCTGCCTTGTTAAGGATTTGTTTACGCAAACGGATAGACTCAGGCGTTACTTCCATGTACTCATCGTCGTTCAAGAACTCAAGAGACTCTTCAAGTGTCAAGATACGAGGTGTCTTGATAACAGCTGTTTGGTCCTTAGTAGCTGAACGAACGTTAGTCATTTGTTTTGCCTTAGTGATGTTAACGGTCAAGTCGTTTTCACGAGAGTTTTCACCGATGATCATTCCTTCATAAACCTCAGTACCTGGGTTGACAAAGATTGTACCACGTTCTTCGATAGACATGATTGAGTAAGTTGTAGCCTTACCAGCATCGATAGAAACAAGGGCACCACGGTGACGACCACCAATTTCACCTGGAATCAAAGGCAAGTATTGGTCGAAGGTATGGTTCATGATACCGTAACCACGAGTCATTGACAAGAACTCAGTTGAGTATCCAATCAAACCACGCGCTGGAACAAGGAAGACCAAACGAGTTTGACCATTACCAGTTGAAATCATATCCAACATTTCACCCTTACGTTCAGAAAGACTTTGGATAACAGACCCTTGGTATTCTTCTGGAGTGTCGATTTGAACACGTTCAAATGGCTCACATTTAACTCCATCGATTTCTTTTACGATAACTTCTGGACGAGATACTTGAAGTTCATATCCCTCACGACGCATTGTTTCGATAAGGATTGACAAGTGCAATTCTCCACGTCCTGAAACAGTCCATTTATCTGGTGAATCAGTTGGGTCAACACGAAGGGAAACGTCTGTTTGCAATTCTGCCTGCAAACGTTCTTCCACCTTACGAGAAGTCACCCATTTACCTTCTTTACCAGCAAATGGTGAGTTGTTGACTAAGAAAGTCATTTGAAGAGTTGGCTCATCGATGTGTAGGATTGGAAGAGCTTCTACTGCATCTGTCGGAGTAATGGTTTCACCGACAAAGATATCTTCCATACCTGAAACGGCAATCAAGTCACCTGCTTTTGCTTCTTGGATTTCACGACGTTCCAAACCAAAGAAACCAAAGAGTTTTGTAACACGGAAGTTTTTAGTTGTGCCATCAAGTTTAGAAAGGGTAACTTGGTCCCCAACCTTAACAGTACCACGGAAGACACGACCGATACCGATACGGCCAACAAAGTCGTTGTAGTCCAAAAGTGACACTTGGAACTGCAAAGGCTCATCTGAGTTATCTACTGGAGCTGGGATGTGGTCGATAATCGTGTCAAAGATTGGTGCCATAGTAGCTTCTTGGTCAGCTGGATCATCTGACAATGAAGAAGTTCCGTTGATCGCTGAAGCATAGACCACTGGGAAGTCAAGCTGGTCATCATCTGCACCAAGCTCGATGAAAAGTTCCAAGACTTCGTCCACTACTTCTGCTGGACGAGCTGATGGTTTATCGATTTTATTGACAACCACGATTGGGACTAGGTCTTGTTCCAAGGCTTTTTTCAATACGAAACGAGTTTGTGGCATTGTTCCTTCGTAGGCATCTACGACCAAGACAACACCGTCAACCATTTTCATGATACGCTCAACTTCTCCACCAAAGTCCGCGTGTCCTGGTGTGTCCATGATATTGATACGAGTTCCGTTATAGGCAACGGCTGTATTTTTAGCAAGGATGGTAATTCCACGCTCTTTTTCGATATCGTTTGAGTCCATAGCACGCTCTGCCAATTCAGTACGTGCATCAAGCGTTTCTGATTGTTTCAATAATTCGTCAACGAGGGTTGTTTTACCGTGGTCAACGTGGGCGATAATCGCAATGTTACGGATATCTTCTCTTAATTTTGTCATGATTTCCTCTATAATATTCAAAATTTATTTTCTAACTGAACGATTATACCATAATTTCAAGTAAATAACATAATTCAAGCAAGTGTAAATGTTTTCACTCTGCTTTTCTTTTCACGTCAAGCCTTTTCAAAGCAAGCGACTTATGATAAGATAGGCACAGTATGCGTTTAGATAATTTATTAGCCCAAGAAAAAGTTAGCCGAAAGGCCATGAAACAAGCCTTACTCAGAGGAGAAATTCTAGTCGATGGTTGCCCTGCCCGCTCCCTAGCTCAAAATATCGATACAGGACTACAAGAACTCCGTTTTCAGGGTCGAATCATTCAAGGTTATGAGCACACCTATCTCATGCTTCATAAACCTGCTGGTGTCGTGACAGCCAATAAAGACAAGGAACTCCCAACCGTTATGGATCTCCTTCCAGCTGACATCCAGTCTGATAAACTCTATGCCGTCGGTCGACTGGACCGAGATACGACTGGTCTCCTCCTCGTGACCGATAACGGTCCTTTGGGCTTTCAACTCCTTCATCCTCAATATCATGTCGATAAATCCTATCAAGTGGTAGTAAACGGACCGCTCACGTCAGACCATATCCAACTGTTTAAGGAAGGAATCGTCTTTTTAGATGGCACTATCTGTAAACCTGCTAGGCTAGAAATTCTATCCGCAAGTCCTTCCCTCAGTCAAGCCTCTATCACTATTTCAGAAGGAAAATTTCATCAAGTCAAGAAAATGTTTCTCTCGGTTGGTGTCAAGGTTGTTTCTCTCAAACGAGTTCAGTTCGGTGACTTTACATTAGACCCAGAACTAGCAGAAGGGCAATTCCGTCCCTTGAATCCAGAGGAATTGAAAATCATTAAAAACTACTTAGAGAAAAGTGGATAAAACAAAAAAGCTTTCAAATAAAGCTTTTTTGTTTTACACTAGTTAATTCCTAAAAAGAATCAATCCTAAAACCCAATTAATTACGGAAACTACAATCCCTACAATAGCTATAATTTTTTCTGTTTTATAGTCTAGTCCAGATTCTTTTTGAAGTGAGTTAGCAAACAATAAACTGGTAATACCTAAACCAATACCTCCCAACGGAAATAACAAACCAAGAATAATCGACAAGATACCCACAAAAAGTGGATTTTTTTTCTTTTCTTGCATTTTCTAAAAACTCCTTAAACTAAACACAAATGAATAATACCATAAAAATCGGCTTTATCAATTGGGTGAAAAATGTTAGCACTATATTATCCGGTTCTTGAACCGAGAAGAGTGGATAAAACAAAAAAGCTTTTAAAAATAAAGCTTTTTTTGTTAGAATCCTGATTAGTGCATCATTAAGAGGAGTCCTGCAACCCAGTTAATTACAGAAACTACAATTCCTACGATATTTAGAATTCGTTCTGTTTTATAGTCTAATTCAGATTCTTTTTGATGTGAATTAGCCAAGACTAGACCAATGATCCCCAAAACGAGACCTACGATTGGAGATAGCAAACCAAGAACGATAGATAGGATACCTAAAACAAGGGAAGATTTCTTCTTTTCTTTCATATTATAAAACTCCTAAAATTATTACCACTAAATTATATCAAAAGAAATAGGTTTTGTCTATATAATACTATACGTTTTTTTATCATATTAATCATAGCATTCTCTCAAAGAAACGTCCACTTGTCTACCCAAATCGGAACTTAGTTTGAGAATTTAGCTTATGTTAATTAGTCTTCACTTTTCCATTCCAAGAATCCAATCCATAAGAAAGGATATAAATCTCAGAGAAACCTTGCTTTTTCAGATAGAGTGCTGCATTTGTGACACGTTGCGCACGTTGGTTTTCGTAAAGAAGGACAGGTTTATCTTTACGAAGGGCTGCAAGACTAGTCTTCAACTGACTTGAAGGAATATTGCGTGCTCCAAGAATATGTTTTCTGTGGAATTCTGCTGGGTCGCGCAAATCAATCAATTGACCCGTACGAATCAAGGCTTCAAACTCCTCATTGTCCACAATTTTAGCCGCACGGCGAATACGAAGATAGTTAAAGCCCATCCACGCCAACATTGCTAGTATAAGTGCCCACAAAATCCAAGTAACCATTAGTTCTTTTCTCCATTTTTCTCAATATAATCCAATTCTACCTTGTGCTCTCTGCGAAGAACCGCTTCTGCTTCCAGATAATCCAGTTTGTCCATCAGCCCTGCATCGTAAATCCGAGAGAGTTCCAGCTTCATCAGTTCAATATCATATAAGCGTTTTCCCATGTAAACAATAATACCAAATCGTTTGAGGAATTGCTGCACATCATAGAATGTTTTCATAAGACTCATTCTAGCAAAATTTTGTGTTTTTTTCAAGAAGAGACTCACACAATGCCCCTGATTTTCCTATCTTCTTTGGCGATTCTGACGCAAGTGTGGTACAATAAAAACATGAGAATTCAACAATTACACTATATTATCAAAATCGTCGAAACTGGCTCCATGAATGAGGCAGCCAAGCAACTCTTTATTACCCAACCGAGTCTTTCCAATGCAGTGAGAGATTTGGAAAATGAAATGGGCATTGAAATCTTTATCCGCAATCCCAAGGGGATCACCTTGACCCGTGATGGGATGGAGTTTCTCTCTTATGCCCGTCAGGTTGTCGAGCAGACCCAGCTTCTGGAGGAACGCTATAAAAATCCTGTCGCCCACCGTGAACTCTTTAGCGTTTCCTCTCAACACTATGCCTTTGTGGTCAATGCCTTTGTCTCTCTGCTCAAGAAAAGTGATATGGAGAAATACGAGCTCTTCCTTCGTGAAACTCGTACTTGGGAGATTATCGACGACGTCAAGAACTTCCGTAGTGAGGTCGGTGTCCTATTTTTTAACAGCTACAACCGTGATGTTTTAACGAAAATGCTGGATGACAATCACCTGCTGGCTCACCATCTCTTCACAGCGCAACCGCATATCTTTGTCAGCAAGACCAATCCTCTGGCAAAAAAAGACAAGGTGAAACTGTCTGATTTGGAAAATTTCCCTTACCTCAGTTATGACCAAGGGACGCACAACTCCTTCTACTTTTCAGAAGAAATTCTTTCTCAAGAACACCACAAAAAATCCATCGTGGTCAGTGACCGTGCCACCCTCTTTAATCTCTTGATTGGTTTGGATGGTTATACCATTGCGACAGGGATTTTGAACAGCAACCTCAACGGAGACAATATCGTTTCCATCCCACTGGATATTGATGACCCAATTGAACTGGTCTATATCCAGCATGAAAAAACCAGCCTGTCTAAGATGGGCGAACGCTTTATAGACTATCTACTAGAAGAAGTTCAGTTTGATAGTTGAGAAATCAGCAAGATTTTATTATAATAAGCAAAAAAACAAAAGGAGTTTAATATGAAAAAGGTTTTACTTGCTAGTGCAGTTGCCTTATCTATTTTAGGATACACTCAAACAACTGCCCAAGCTCAAGAAAATAAAGCAGAGTCAGTACGCGAAAATGTAACAATTCCTCATTCAAGCACTTCAAAAATCGAAAACCAAGAAAAATCGAAAGAGAAGGTCGAAAAAACAGACAATTCTTCTAAAATTGATGATAAAGAAGAAAAAACAGAGAAAAAAACTCCCGCCACAGAAGAGAAGAAGTCTGAAGTAAAAAAAGAAGAAAAAGTTGAAAAAGTCAAAGAAGGTTGGCAGGAAGAAAATAATAACTGGCGCTTTTACGAACACAACAAACCTGTTACCAACTGGAAAAAAATCCAAGGAAAGTGGTACTACTTCAATAAAGATGGCCATCGACTAAGCAATACAACCTTTGATGGTTATGTTTTCAATAAAGATGGAGTGATGGCTGAAAACGGTTGGAACTTTATCAATGGAAAATGGTACTTCGCTAATTCTTCTGGAAAAATTTCTCAGAATAAATGGGAGAAAATTGGTGGTGCTTGGTATTACTTTGACAAAGATGGAATCATGCTTAGTAATACAACTTTTGATAACTATTTACTGACCAAAAGTGGAGCTATGGCCACAAACGGCTGGGCAAAAATCGACCAAAATTGGTATTATGCCACATCCTCTGGAAAAATCTCTCAGGAAAAGTGGGAGAAAGTCAATGGTTCTTGGTACTACTTTGATAAAAAGGGAATCATGTTGAGCTCAACTACATTTAAGGGCTACCTATTTAATAACAGTGGTGCTATGGCTGAAAATAGCTGGGTAAAAATTAAAGATACCTGGTTCTATGCGAACGCATCTGGAAAATTTGTCCAAAACAAATGGGAAAAAATCAGCGGTTCTTGGTATTCTTTTGCTCAAGATGGAGCTATGTTAGCCGATAAATGGTCGGGAAGCTATTATCTAAAAACCAATGGAGCCATGGCTGATAATGAATGGATATTTGATAAAAACTATAACAGCTGGTTCTTTTTGAAGCGTGGTGGAATGTATGCATCAAAAGAATGGATTGGAGCTTACTATCTCAAAGCTGGTGGTTATATGGCTAAAAAAGAGTGGATTTACGACGACACTTATAAGGCTCGCTACTACTTAGATGATAACGGACATTATGTTTCCGGAACTTACAAAATTGACGGTAGAGACCATCTATTCCACAAAAATGGTCAATGGATTTCTGAGGTCTCAAAAGAAGTTGGGTTTGTAAAAGGCCAATACAGTAGAACCATCTTTTTAGATCCTGGACATGGTGGAAGAGACTCAGGTGCATACTATTACAATGTCGCTGAAAAAGACCTCAACATGCAGGTGTATCGTAAATTACGCAAAAAGTTAGAAGAACTTGGCTACAAAGTTCTCACTTCACGTGATAGTGATATTGATGTAGATTTTGTTACAGAACGTTCTCGTATGGTTAACAAGACTAACTCTGACATCTTTATCAGTATTCACTTCAATGCGACTGGTAATGCATACTCAAAATCTAGTGGAATTCAAACCTATTCCTACAGTGATGATCCTGATTATCCAAGTAAAATCAACCCATACTGGCATAACCATCCTGACCGTATGAGTGAGAGCAAGCGCCTCGCAGCAGCTATCCACTCTTCATTGTTAGCTGAGACGGGTGCTAAAGATGCTGGTTTATTGGAAAGAAGCTTTGCCGTTCTTCGAGAAACTGCTAAACCAGCCGTCCTCCTAGAGCTTGGTTATATAGATAATTTCGCTGAAAATCAACAGATTCGAGATAGCCACTATCAAGATAAGCTTGTAGCAGGTATCGTGAAAGGAATTCAAAAATATTACGCTGGTAAGTAAAAAAGGGTCTCGAGAAACCTCGAGGCCTTTTCTATTTGTCTTCTTTTGTATCTTTATCAGGAAAGAGGTATCCAATACCAATGCAAGCTAGTACGCCCGCTCCAATTACCAAGCCACTTGAAATTGGCAAAAGGTCTAAAATTGCATTTGCAATGATAAAAGCAATAATTAAACACATCAGACTAGCCTTGTAGTCTTTTTTCAAAAAATTCTCTAGAGTGAAAAAGAGGAACAAACCTACCGGAATGAGTGACCATGGGTTGACATCCAAACTTGGCCACCCAACAGAACCAAAATACAAAATCAAAGCTGAAACTAGCAAGAATCCAATACCTAATAATTTTTTCATTTTTATCTCCAATTTCTTTTTTAGGAACTTGAGTTATCTGATAGTGACGCCTCCCGTCCCTTATAAAAATCATTATAGCAGAGGTCAGTTTCAAGAACAAGTTCTTTTGCCCATCTGGTCTCTATCTCGGTCTAAGTGGTTCAATAATTAAAATGAAAGAAAAAGAAGCCCTAATGAGCTTCTTCATTCTAGCGATTGCAACAGTATTTCTAAACTAAAACAATCGAAAGTTAGATTCTAAACTAGTTTTTTCTAGTTCGTATTTTTCTTTTCCTTAGATTCTAGAGAAGTTTTGATGGCTTCTCGTTCAGCCTGTAGTTGAGCTAAATTCTTCTCCTCTTCCTCAAGTTTACTAGTATCTGGTTTTACACGATAATAAACATCTTCTGGTCTCGACAACATCGCTTCATACTGCTGTCCTGCAAACAGTCTCTCCTCGTCATGATTGCTTTTATCTGTCAGTTTTCCATCATCACCAGGTTGCATGACAACTCCACTTGGTACAGCAACTACCACAAATCCTCCTGCGACAGAACCTTTAGTGTGTGCACTTAGACTTTCAACTTCTTTAAAGTTGGAATCTGAACTTCGATTTTTCAGATGAGAGTAACTATTGTCCAATTCAACAGTATATTCAAATTTTTGACCATCTCTAAAGCTAGTTATATAAATTTCACCAGACTCATTAATGACATATTCATTGCCCGACGGTGTACGCCATGTGCCTTTCAAACTAGATAAATCATTATTTCTTAATGCTTCAATATCCAGTTTCGGAACTGCAGTTTCTTCTTTTAGCTTGCTAACTACCTTCTCTGACTCAGAGACCTTGCTATCTAAACTGGTTAGCTGTTCCTTGAGTTTTTGAATCTCCTCTTCTTTCTTCTTCTCATTCTCAGACGCTTTCGAAGTATCTATCGCTTCTTTACTTGTGTTCTCTTTTTTAGCAACTGAAGAAATGGCTTCATTTGACTCTTTCTTTGCGTTAGGTGAGAATAAGAAGAGGCTTGCTAGGATTGCAACGACCAAGAGACTAATGGCAATGCCAATATAGACTTTTATTTTAAAAAACTTGCCCCTAATCTTAGATGGAGAAGTTCCTTTCACTACCTTCGATACAGTTGATTTCGGACCATTTTTCTCTTCAAAATGTTTCTTAGTCATAGTATTCCTCCCATTTTTCACTATATTTCACCTATATCTTAAACAAATTCGTAAGATTTGTCAGTATCCATGAATGGATGGATTTTCAAAAGAAAACCAATCAACTAACCCTTAAATATTGGCAGCAATAGAATCATCCATTAAACTCTATATCGGATTTATTAACATAAATTATACCATAATTTTTAAGAATTTTATATATTTTTATAGTCTAACTATGATAATGAAAAGGAGCTATCCTTTCATATTATTCACTTATATTATGTTTATAAAAAATCTAATAGGCATATTTACTTATCATATTTCATATAGCCTGTACTTCATCAAATAAATCTTGAGTTTTTACTACAATTGTAAAAGCACAGTTTTTAATATATAGTTCGATACTGTATTTTATGAAATTGGTAAAATCCAAAAAATCTTCCTATCTGTAATAAGAAGATTTTTTGTTATCTAAATGAAGTCCATTAATACATTCTAAAAGTGTATAATTATCAATGTAAACTTAAGAATTAAGTATTAAATAGTAATTGTCAACAAACTGTTTAACCATCACAGTATCTAATCTCAACACATAAACATTTTTTCTATAGATTTTGTCTTAATCTTGATCTTTTTTCTTCAATCCAAGAAGTGCTCCTACTATAAACAATATTCCAGCAATAAATGGTGTAAGAACTGCTCTAACTGTTCCGGTTTTTGGCAACCTGTCAGAATGGTTAGTATCCGACTTACTATCAATGTTAGTATGTTTATTAGCTATGTTCGCTTGTTTATTAAGATAGACTTCCTTCTTATTTTCAAAGTTTTTATCAAGAACTGTAGTTGTAACATCCTTAGTTGAATCAGATTTTTGTGAATGATTTGCTCTTTGTAAGTCCTCTATTCTATGACTTTGATTTAATTGACTAGGATTTACCTGTGGCTTATCTTTCTTTTTGGATACATCAAAAGTAGGTTTATTTTCCTCCTCCTTTTTCTCCTCTATTTTCTTGAATACAGGTTTTATAAGTGTATCTTTTGACACATTAATAACATAACCAGCATCTTTTTTCCCTTCGAAACCAGCAATTTCCCAGCCGTCAAATTGATATCCTTTTTCTGATTCGCCCATATAGACAGGTAAAATGAAATCTTCTTCCGCCACTATCGTTGAACTCATTTCTTTTCCATTTTGAATGGTCACAGTTACCATCTGAGGTTTTAATTCGCTCACCTCTCCCGTATCTTTGTTTAAAATGAATTCTTTTACGGTTGTATTTCTTGCAAAATCTTTTACAACTATCTTAATGTTTAGTGTCTTATCTGCTATTTGTTTAATATCAGCAAATGATTTGTATTCTTTTCCATTTACATAAATATGTTGTTCTTGAATCTCACCATCGAATCCATTATTTCTTTTATCATTGATATTAAAGACTACAGATTTTCCCTTAGCATATTCGATACTAGTATTTCCTTTTGGATCAATGTTTACTTCTGGTTTAACATTATCATATAAAAATTGATAGTGTACTCCAACCGCTTTCGCATTCAAATCGCTATAGCCAGTTTGAAGATAAACATTTCCATCCATGTCTGTTACCTTATCTGGGAATCCGTTTGCTTTATAGTCTTTCATCCCCCAGTCCATGATGTCACCGTCTTTAACATTAAGCTTAATGTTAAAATCTCTAGTGTTATCAATGTGTAAATCTCCATAGATTAAATAATTATCTACAACCGATTCATTAACTCTCAACTCCCAGTTAAAACCACCCTTATCAGAAATCTTACCTCTTAAATAAAATTCTGGATTTCGTACATAAATTTTATTAGATTTAGATGGATTAAAGTAGTTCTTGTCCATTGAAAGATTTACTGGTTTTGCATCAATAAATAATGTAGAGCCATCTTCTTTTATAGCTTCTACATTGGACCTATCCTCCCCAGTATACTCTTTACCATCCTTACCAAATAATACCAGTTTAGAAGAATCTGTCACAAGATTTCCATCTTTATCGATTGCTTCCCCTTTATCATTCATTTTAAATGTAAACACTTGATACCTTACAATGTTAAAGCCGTCCAAAGCCGACATCAATACTGATTGAGTACTTCTTCCATCTTCAACATTTCTACTATCAGCATAAATTATTTTTTCTGATAAGACTCTTAGATTAGGATTGGCCTTTTGGATTTTTGCTATATCTTCCTGGCTATAAACTCCATTTCCTTCTAACATATCCGTTTTTCCAGGATTATAGGTAGTCACTTTTAGTGCATAGCCTTTTCTTAGAATGATGTTATCCTTTAATAGATATTGTTGTTTTTCTGAATCAGCATAGATTTTACCAGATTCCATGTCCGTTAAATTGGTTGGTTTATTTTTTGAAAGATCTCCTTCTCCTAATTCTATTACATTCCCATAACTTGATGCATAGGGATATTCCGTTTTAGTTTCCTTATTTTTTTCAGGCATTCTAATTTTAGTCTCAGCTTTTATCTGATCATCATCTTTAACAAAGAATCTCATATCTCCTGCAAAAGCTAATCCATCCACAATATCATTAACATTAGCGTATAAATCAAATGTCATCGTTTTTGAGTGGGAATCATACTTGGTCGTTTTGATTTCTATCGATTTATAATTATTGCCATAATATACCTTGGCATTTTTAGAAACATTACTTATCTTTCCAAGAATTTCAAAGTGTCCATCTTTAGACGGGCTTAGAACACCATAAATTTTTGATTTGATTTCGTCAAGTTTTTCAGTTTCATATTCTAAGGCACTACCATCGTCATATGCAATGATATTTCCCTTATCATCGTATTTATAATCGTATTCCTCTGTTCTCTTACCAGTTTCACTTGTAAAGTCATCAACTTCTCTAAATTTCTTTTTAATCAGTTTCTTTAAATCTTTGCTTTCAAAGTCTCTAATTGTTGAGATGACTTTATTGATAGTAAAGCTAGATTTTTCTTCGGTAGCCTCTTCATTGTCTTGATGATGTTCTACTTCAGTTGCATCTTTTTTAAGACTATCCTCTTTTCTATTTTCTAAATGTTTAAATTTAGATTCGGCAATCTCGCCAAGCTTTTGGTATTTAGATGAATCTTGATCAGGATCTACTAGATAATAGGAAATCATCCCCTTTTCATCAGCATGATCAGCAAATTTAATTCTATGAATCTTTGTGAAATTGCTAGAGCCATCTAATGCAATGACTTCAATGATTTTTCCTCTTAAATCTCCTGCACCTTTAATTTCATAAATGGTATTTCCATCTTTGTCAAGTTTTCTATTTCTTCCTTGACCCTCACCTGCATAAGTGACCTCAAGATTTTTTTCAACCTCTCCATCTTCATTAACAAGAGCGGCTCCTGCATACCAAACTTCGTTGGCAATCTCGTCAAATTTTTCAGGATGTTCTTTCTGATCTCTCGCAAATAAAGTTTCATTCTTGTATTGCTCTTTTACCTTATGATAAGTATCCTTTGTAATCAACTTAATTTTTTCAGGATTTGAAAAATCAACAGAAACAATCTTAGGTGCTGTGTTATCAATTTTTACAGGAATATAGGAAACCTGCCATGGATAATCTTTAGTTAATCTATATTTAAATTTATAGAAATATTGACCTTCTGCAATTGGCTCAAATTGACCTCTTATCTTAGTAGCAGGATCTTTGGTATCCTTGCTTTCTGGTGCATTTTCTTCTTTCCCTCTAGGATTATAGATGAGTCCATCCCATTTCAAGTCGCCCCAAACTTTTAGCTTAGAAGATTTGATTCCCTTTGCATCATTTCTTTTAGAGTTTAAAATTCCTTTAACAAAGTGTTCTCTCGAAATGACTTTTAAGTCGATTTGATTTTCTCCCTCTTTATTTGTATTCACTATTGAAATCAATCCTTCTTCTGCACTTCTTAATACAAGTGGAGAAGGTGTTAATCCTCTCTCAAGTTGAGCATCTTGAGGATTTCCATTTGAATCTAAAGGATAAATTTTAGCAATCTTAGAACCACTTGATGATGGTGCGTTGATCCCTTCGTTATTGAAAGCAAATAATTCTGGATTTTGATCTAGGGATGTTGTATTTTTATCTTTTCTATTTTGTATAACTCCTGCTGGATTAAATTTATCTATACCATGTTCTCCACCAATTCCCTTATTTAAGGTTCCTGGAATTTTTGGTTTGCCATCATCATCATAACCTTCCATTGTTTTTGATTTTGAACCTTCTTCCCAGGCCCATTTATCAAGGATTGGTTCGTGGTTCCAATTCCCAGCAAATCCCATTAGAGGCATCGATAAAGAAGGTTGGAAATTTGTTTTCTTCCCATTGGAGTTTAAAGCTTCCATTTCTTCCACTGACTCAAAATGAATAAATGATTCTACAAATTTATTTTTATTTTTAGCTTCTCCAACGTTTATAACCGCATTTAAATCAAAGCTAGAATTTGGGCTTATAGTGAAAGTATCATGCTCAAATGTAATATTTGCTCCTTTGACTTTTTCTGGGTGGATTTCTGGAACAATTTGCTTCCCATCTGGTGATTTTTCGTCTTTATATGTTTCATCCAGTTTGAGTCTGTCAGTTAGAGCATCTGTAGTTACAGTTGATGCTGAAACTTTAAAGGTCAAAGGTCTGTTTGATGTATTGTGAAGCTTAATTGTAAAATATTTTTTATCTCCTTTTATTTCTTTAAGAGAAATAGAACCATAAGAGTTTACCAAACCTTTAGAATCCGTGTTTTTAAAAGTCGCTACGACTTCATTTCTCAAAGCATTGGCAACATTAATTAGCCCTGCCCCCTGTTGTCTAGGTGATGCAAAGTATTGACTTTTTTCTTTCCAAGAAGTCGCATCCATCATAGGACGTGCAGTATTTTGTAGGGCTATTTTTGTAAGACTTGTAAGATCTATTTTGTCATCTCCCTTAAGATTTTTCAATACAGGTCTTTCAAGCATTTCCTTTAACTTTGGTCTAATCAAGACAGTAGAAGCTGCTACGATTGGAGTTGCCATACTAGTTCCTGACATATAGCCATAAGTTGATTTCCCATTAATGACATTGAGAGTGGATTTAATATTTTTACCAGGTGCTGAAACATCAGGTTTTAAAAGTAAATCTGTTCTCGGTCCCCAAGATGTGGACCCTGCTGGAACTATGATATCTTCTTTATACAGTTCTTTGTCTGTGTCAGATGCAAACTTAAAGTCAATTTCTTTTTCATCACCTACATTCGGTTTATTAGAATTATAGCTTGCCATATCAATTGGATAGTATTGCTCCAATTTATCTTTAAAATCTTCTTTATTATTTCTTTTGACTTTAGTTTTTTTATCAGGGTTAATCATGTTCCATAACTTTACACCATCATCTCCTGAAATTGAGAAAACTTGACTAGTAGTTCCTTCATCCTCCTCATATCCCATGGCTGGAAGCTCTGTCCAATTATCTCTATTGTAGTAATTTACAGTATTTACAACCATAATAGCGCGTGCGCCCTTATCCGTTGCTCGTTTAAAAGCATTTTTTAAATCCTTTGTATAAATTCTATCCATTACTGCAATTTTGCCCTTAAGATCCAAACCTATCAAATCTTGGTCTTGACCTTTGCCTATATATACAAATTTCAATTTACTAGGAGCTTTTGAACCATCTTCGTTTGTTATGATTTTATTCTTATCGAAAAAGGCCCCTATATTTCTGTATTTAAAACTTTCTCCACCTATGTTAACTTTATCAAACTCAACTGTTTGATTTTTAGCAGAAGCAACTGCTATCGCATCTTCATGTGCTGCAGTTCGTGTTACATTTCCAGTGTCGGTCATTTTCAGATTATTATTTGCCACTAAATCCCACGAAGAACTTGAAGCAGAAGTCGCATAGTTACCTGTAGCTACGACCATTGGAATGCCTGCTTTTCTTAACGCTCTAATAGCTTGCCAATATTTTTCACCTACAAGACCTGTTCCTGTAAAGCCAGATGATACCGAAACAACATCGACATTGTGTTTGATGGAATCTTCAATAGCATGAAACATTGTTTCATCACCTGCGAATCCAGATCCAGCATCAGAGTACATTTTATAAGAGAAAATTTGTGCATTAGGCGCTATTCCATCTATTCCGTTAAAGTTTTTGATATCTTTTTCAGTATCATTTCCCGCAAGAATTCCTGCAATATGCATCCCATGTGGATCAAAATAATCGCTTCCATCATCAGATTTTTCTACAGTAATTTTACCACCATTATAATAATTGAAAGCATGAGGAATTTTATCGCTCAACCAGAAATTTTTATCAGTACCTTTTAAGTCTTCTTTTTTAAATTTCATTGAGCTTTTGGCATCATCATCGATTCTCATAGCTTTATGTCTATAATCAGTCCCAGTATCGATGTTTGAAATGACCATACCTCTACCATCAAAATTTTTACCAAATGGTGCATTGATAGATTTTAGGTAATCGATTGCCTCTTCAACTCCAATTTCTTTTCTAGCATGATTCATCATAGGTTGGACTTTTTGTGATCGTTCAACCGATGAAATACCTTCTATTAGTTTAATTTTGTCCAGAGTATCTTTGGTTGTTTCAATAGCGCTACCGTTAAAAATTCTATCATAAGTATATAAAACTTTTGTATTCTTAAGATTTGATAGTTCCTTGATTGCTTTTTCTCCAGATTCTTTATCTTTAAATTCAGCAATATAGACAACTCTATCTTCTTTTTTGGGATTTTCTGTGTCTTTACTTGCAGACGAGTTTGCATTATCTCCTTTGTATTGATTGGAATCTTCTTTTTTGATTGTTGCTTTTTCATTGTTAGTTTTATTGTCTATCACAGATTCTTTACTAACAACTTCTTTTTCCTCAATAACTGTTGTTTTCTTCTCTTCAGTATCCTTTGAAGTTTCTATAGCATTATGAATATCTTCATGTTTTTCTTTGTTTTCTTTTTGTTTATCTACTACTTTTTCTTTATCAGAGATACTTAAAGCATCTTCAGAACTAGATGTATCTGCTAAGACTACCTCATTAGGGACATATGCTGCTAAAATAACTGCAGCTGTGGTTAATGACAATACTGTACTTTTTTTCATTTTAATTCCTTACATATTTATTTAACTTCCAATAGATAGAAAACTTTAACTTTGCTAGCCTTTGTTATAAAAAGTTTTACTAAGTATTATCTAGGAAATAGAGTAGTACATTTATATATAATTGTTAGCTCTCTGAAAAATAGTATATCAATTAAAAAAATTTAAGTCAAGAAAAATTAAGGGATATTAATTTTGTTTTTAATATGTGTTAAAAAAGATATAAAAATTTCGTACTTAACTGAGATACATTATAAGCACATTCACACCATCAAAAATAGTAGCAATCAAGTTGAAGCACTACCAGAGTTACAAAAACAGACATAATTGATGCAATAACAATGTTGTGTAACAACATAAATAACCGATAAGAACTAGGCTTAACGGTTATTATATACTTATCTAATTTTTTTCAAATCTTCAGTCATATGTTCACCTATGACCTAGACTTTACGACTCTCTTGCTCTAGCGACTGAGCTAAATCGGCGATTTCAATTATAGTATAGAAGTCAAGAAATTTTCATCTCTATTAAAAAAAGCCTGTCCTGAGACAAGGCTTTGATATTCTATTATTTACGAACCTGCACTTTCGTAGGCGTCCAAGCCCCTATCCCAGAGTTTAAGAGAAATGACAAAGAAAAGAAGGGAAATCAACATCAAACCTCCTATGTTAAAGACTACATCCTTGTCCTGCAAGAAATAGCTAGCAGGATAATAGGCCGTAAAGGCAAATGGCACGATAAAGCTAATCAACCATCGAAGAAGCGAATTGTAAATCGAAATCGGGTACTTGGCAAAGTCATTGAACATATAGAAGATGTAAATCATTGCTCCTGACTGCTTGGTCCAAAAAGCGATACTGGCTGTCGCGATTTTCAAGGAAGTATAAATCAAGGTCGCAAAAGGAATACAGACTAGGAAAATCAGAATTTTTGGAAAGGTCCAAGCAATGCTAGTTACTGTTGTTGCTAGTAAAATACCACCGACCAAGAGCTCACCCAAGGCATCAATCTGAAAAGTCTCAACTAGGATGTGAAAGAGAGGATTGATAGGACGCGTCAGATACTTGTCAAACTCTCCTTTTCGCACCAAACGTTGACCTAAAGCCCAGAGATTGTCAAAAAAGAGATGGTCCAATCCCTTGGGAATCAAAGAAAAACCATAGATAAAGGTAATTTCTTGAAAAGTCCAGCCTTCTAGGGATGGGATGTGTTGAAAGATGACATTGAGAAACAAGAGGTTCAAGCCTTGAGTTAGAAAAACTCCTAAGACACCAACCACAAAATCAACCTTGTATTCCATGATTTGCTTGATGTATTGTCTGATAAAAATCAGATGCATGCGTTGATATTTTTTCATACTAACCTCCCTGAATGGTAATGAATGACTGGACTCGTTTCCAAATCAACTGAGACAAGCCCACCATCACTAAGAGCCAGAAAAACTGCAAACCGAGCGCCTGAAGAATCTGATTGGCATCGTATTTCCCAACGATAATCATGACCGGAGTGTAAATCAAGGATGAAAAAGGCAGGAAGGACAGAATATCTGAAACAACCTTGGGAAAGAAATCCAAGGGAATCAAACTTCCAGACATAAAGGCCACTATTGAAGTCTTAAGAAGGTTGGAACCCCAAAGATTTTTAAACACAAAGGCAGAAAATCCAAAGCAGATATTAAAGAAAAAGTTAATCAGATAGGCCAGCGTTAAACTAAAAAGATAAAGGACAGTTAATCCCAGCACTTCTACAATCCCTTGCCCAGATAAGATTTTCATCAAGACAATGACACTTAAAAATGGCAGGCCAACGCTGATAAAAATCAACCACTTGGACCCCAGTTCGGTGAAAAGATAAGAGGCTGCAAAATGCACTGGTCTCAACAAGCGCATGATAATGGAACCATCCTTGACCTCCTCCCCAATCATAAAGGACGAATCTGACCTAGTCAAAAGATTGGTCACAAAACTCATGATAATGTAGAGGGTGATATCTGCCATACTGAAGCCCTGAATCAAGGAATCCTGCGAGGAATCAAAGACAGCCTTCCAGAGATAAAAGGCCACAAAAGCCCCCATGACATCGCCAATCCGATAGAGAATAAAGTTGACTCGGTAAGTAATCAACTCCTGAATCCCTGCATTGATAAAAGGTTTATAACGTCTCCACAATTTGATCATCCTAGAGCTCCTTTCGGTAGAAGCGACGGATAATATCCTCAATATCCGTATCCACCATCTTCAAGTCGCGGATCTCAAAATCAGATAGGGTCTGCTTGATAATGTCAGCTGACTGATAGCGAGAACTATCAAATTCAATGTTGAGACTATTCCCTTGTCTATCAATGCTCATATCCGAAAAGCCTTCATAGTAAGAAAGGAGATGACTTTGACCTGGTAGCAGTTCAAAGGAGAGCGTCTTCATCTTACCAAAGGTCTCCTTGAGTTGGCTCACCGTTCCATCAAAAATCTCCTGCCCCTTATCAATCATAAAGATCCGATCACAGAGTTGCTCAATATCGCTCAGGTCATGAGTGGTCAAGAGAATGGTTGTTTCTTCCTCTTGATTGATTTGGGTGATAGCCCGACGAATATTATCCTTGACCGAAACGTCCAAACCAATGGTCGGTTCATCTAAAAAGAGAACTTTAGGATTGTGAAGCAAGGAAGCTGCAATATCCGCCCGCATCCGTTGTCCCAGCGAAAGAGTTCTCACGGGATCCTTGATAAAGTCCTTCAAATCCAAGACTTCATTCAAAAAATCCATGCGCTTATGGAAGAGCGAATCTGGCACATCGTAAATCTCTTTCAAGACCGTGTAGGTCTCTTGTAGCGCCAAATCCCACCATAGCTGGGTTCTTTGCCCAAAGACTACTCCAATATCCTTGACATAATCTTGGCGATTGTCCTGTGGAATCTTGCCGTTAATCCGACAAAAACCAGATGTCGGTTTCAAAATCCCGGTCAGCATTTTAATGGTTGTCGACTTCCCAGCACCATTTGCCCCGATGAAGCCTAAAATCTGCCCCTTTGGTACCTCAAAAGTCAAATCCTTGACCGCTTCAAAGGTCTGTTTTTCAGGATGAATAAAGGAGCGCAAAGCCCCCTTCAAGCCCGGTTCCTTAACAGTCTTCACAAAATTTTTCTGAAGATGTTCTACTTCTATCATTGCCATATCTATCTCCCTATCGTAAGGAATAGCAACATTGTGTTTTTGACTACAAATATTCTAAATCCTTACTTTCTAAACCTGCTACATTTTATTATTACAGAAGGCTCTATACCAACCTATTATAGTCCAATAAAAACTAGAATGCAAGCGTTTGCTTAAAGTTTATGAAATTGAAAATGTTTCTCTTAAAATAATACTTTTAATCAAAAATTTATAGCTTAATAGTTTTCTGAAAACACGCAAAAAAAACCCACCCAATGGGCAGGATAGATATAAAGTAAAATATTTCTAATTTAGTATGTTAAAACCCATAAAAATCTAAAAACCTAAACGTTCTGGATCCCAATTACCATAATCATCGTATCCAAATCCATCAGGAACCATCGCATCAATCCCACATTGTTCTAGAAAACGAAAGCAGTCTTTGCAATAGTAAACTCCATCAATATGATCGCTACCTTCTCAATTAAGCTCTCTCTTAGTGAACTCTCCATCACATTCTTCACATGTATATAATTTTGACATATAATTACCTCTCTTTGTCCTTTTTAAATTATGTTTCAATCAAATATAGAGTGTAAAACTACAAGTTATTCTCTTTACGGAATTCCTCTTTTTCTATTTCTGTTCCTCCTCTTACAAAAGTATTTTCGCCTAGATGATATAAATGTACACAAGGAGATTTTCTTTCATCAGGATAAATATGATTAATAGCTTGTTCTTCTTGTAGCAGTTCAGAAAAGATTGAATCATCTAGTGATCTGTCTTGCTCTGTATCTTCCAATTCATTAATCCGTCTTTGATTAAGAATATTCTTATTAGTCATCAAACTTAAAATAATTAATATAAATTCAGGATTGTTTACAACAAAATTTAGACATTGCCTCCCACCTTTTGACATACTTTTGCCAACAGATTTTGATATTTTCATGGTAATGTTTAATGCACTATTTGCCTGATCTTTGATTCTTTGTGTATTAATTTTCATTTCTTTCCCCTTTTTTATTTTAATTTTATCTGACTTTTATTGAATTAGCCACAATATATGAATTAATTAATCCAATTTTATATTTTTTGTTCAATATTTTTGCACATTGTAAAACACTGAATTCACTAGACTCTAAGAAATCTATTTCAGGATCTCTATTGTTTATCAAAAAAACCGTAAACTTTTTAGTAATTATGTTCTTTCTAACCGATAGAAAGAAACACAAAGAAATTAGCAATAAGATAAAAATCAATTGAATATCCATAAAAACACTCCTCTTAACTTTTTATAAATGGTTTTCCTATAATTATATAAATTAGATTCTACATTTCCTCTTATTGAGTTAACAATAGTATAGTACAATATTTTTTACTTGTCAATTATTTTAATTTATTTTAAAAAATTGTCTTGTTAAATATTATTTACTTAGACAATAATTTAAAAATTTTATTTTTTTGTTATAATAGAAATAGAAAATTATAAGGAAGAAGTCATGTTAAAAGAAAAATATCCATCAACAGAAGATACAAGATTAATTCTACAAAATAACCTAAAAACTATTCGAGAGATTTTGAATTGGACAAGTTCAGATCTAGGCAACCTTATAGGAGTTACTAAACAAACCATTAGTAATCTTGAAAAACAAAATAATAGATTAACGAAACTCCACTATATTGCATTACGTACTGTAATAGATTTTGAAATTGAAAATTTAAAAATGACAGATCAAGACAGAGCTGATAGAGTACAAATGTTGCTAAATTTTTTTGATGAATCAGAAAAAAATGCAGTGTCTGATAATAGGTCTATAGATTTAGATAAAATTAGTGTAGTATCTTCATTAATTGCTGCTACATCTACTGTAAAACTTGCTTCTAATATCATGGGACCACTTGCAGCAATTCTTGGGACACCAGATGTTTCAGTCTTAATGAACTCAAAAGATAAGAAATAAAATTTATTTCGTAAAAATAAAACAAAAAGCAAAAACTTCTAGTCGTTTTTGCTTTTTTTCTACGACAAAAAACTTTTCTATAAACCAAAAAAACCCACCCAATGGGCAGGTTCTGTATGTATTGTTCAGCTAGATTAAGCTTTACCTTCTGAACCGAATACGTCGATACGTTCTTCAACTGATGCTTGGATAGCTTTTACACCGTCAGCCAAGAATTTACGTGGGTCGAAGAGTTTTTTCTTGTCGTATTCTGCTTCGTTTGCTTCGTAGTCACGAGCAAATTTACGAGTTGCGTTAGCGAATGCGATTTGGCATTCAGTGTTAACGTTAACTTTCGCAACACCAAGTTTGATAGCTGCTTGGATTTGCTCATCAGGAATACCTGATCCACCGTGCAATACGATTGGGAATCCAGGAAGAGCTTCTGTCAATTTTTGCAAGTGGTCAAGGTCAAGACCTTCCCAGTTAGCTGGGTAAGGACCGTGGATGTTACCGATACCAGCTGCCAAGAAGTCGATACCAGTTTCAACCATTGCTTTAGCGTCTTCGATTGGAGCCAATTCACCTTTACCGATGATTCCGTCTTCTTCACCACCGATAGTACCAACTTCAGCTTCTACTGAGATACCTTTAGCGTGTGCTTTTTCAACAACTTCTTTAGCCAATTTAAGGTTTTCTTCAACTGGAAGGTGTGAACCGTCAAACATGATTGAAGTGTAACCAACTTCGATACACTCAAGTGCATCTTCGTAGTGACCGTGGTCAAGGTGGATAGCTACTGGTACAGTGATACCCATTGATTCAACAAGGTTAGCGATCAAGTTGCGAGCAACTTTGTAACCACCCATGTATTTAGCAGCACCCATTGAAGTTTGGATCAAAACTGGAGCTTTTTTAGCTTCTGCTGCGCGCAAGATAGCTTGAGTCCACTCAAGGTTGTTTGTGTTAAATCCACCAACTGCATAACCGTTGTCACGAGCTGCTTGGACAAATTTTTCTGCTGAAACGATTGCCATTTTATCAGGCCTCCTGTATATTTTTATGGGTCATCCCATTTACATTGTTCATTTTATCACTTTTTGATAAAAAAATCTAGTTTTTCCCGCAGTTTCGATTGAATTTCTTCTAGCTTCATCTATGTAAACCCTTTCTATTCCTAGTCTTGGGCGGCTTTTGGAAAAGCTATGAAGAAGGTCAAACGATTCTCCTGCATTTCAAAACGATAAGCTAATTTTTCATGTTCTAATAGACTTTTGACCACAAAGAGCCCCATCCCCGACCCCTTGGCCTTACGACTAGCATTATCAGAAAAAGACTGGGCTAGTTTTTCTTGTTCTTCGGGACTGCAGCTATTTTCTATAAAAAGTTCACCTTCTCTTTCTCCAATGCTAACTAAGCCGCCTGGAACGGAGTGCTTGATAGCATTACTGATGAGGTTAGACAAAATCAACTTCATGACAGATGGGTTTAGATAAGCCTGCTGATGAGTCAAACTATTGTCTATCTGGAGCTCTCTATCCTTGGCTAGTAAAGCATAATCCTTAACCAGACTTTGCGTTATCTGGTGTAGGTCAATTTGTTCCCTATCATCTCGCAATTCCTGCACAGACGAGAGAGAAAGTATCTGGAGAACGTGGTGATTGAGCTCATCCACAATCCCCAAAGCAACTCCCAGATAGTGGTCTCTGTCCTTATAGCGACCGACATTTTCTTTCATGTTTTCGATCAGGATTTTCAAACTAGCCAGAGGCGTTTTCAATTCATGAGAAGCCCCTCGTAGGAATTCGACCTTCATCTTCTCCAGCTGGAGAATAGCTTCATTCTTGTCATGCAAGTCCGCAATGACAGTCAAAAGATGCTGGTAGAGGCTATTGATTTGTTCTTTGAGATCACCAATCTCATCCTTAGAATCCACGCGCAATCGCACTTGAGCATCCAGTTCCATCATCCGTCGGGTCACCCGCTTGATTTCCAAAATCGGAGCAACAATGGTTCGAGCATAGATATAGGCTACTAAGAGGGAAATCAGAAAGGATGCCAGCAAGGTATAGGGAAGAAACTGGAGACTGATTTGCTCTGCTTCCTTTTGCAAGTCCATGGAAGCTAGAAACTGGAGAGTCATAGTACCACCGTCTTGCGTTGTCACCTCACGTTCCTCAATAAAGAGAGAGGTGGTCTGACGGTCCGTATCCAGAGGAAGGCTGTCCTTGACTTCTAACTTGTCCTCTGTCATCTCACCCTTAACGGCCCCCTTGATATCACTAGTCTGGGAATACAAGTCTAAGACTTGCTCGATGCTCTGCCTATCCTTGCCTTCTAGGGACTGGGCAATGGCTGTCGCTTTCTGACCAATGGTTTCCTGACGGTGGCTCAAATAAGTAGAAGGAAAAAGAAAATAAATAGCTAAATGCAGGCAGATAACCAGAACACTAAATATCGAGAAGGTATAGATAAATATCTTTGTAAATAAACCTGTTCGTTTCATTTTCGCTCCAATTTATAACCAACATTGCGCACAGTGAGGATGCAGTCCAAGTCTAGCTTTTTCCGTAGTTCCTTGATATAAACATCAATGACACGGTCAAAGGGAACCTCATCTGTCGCTTTCCAGACAGCATCGATTATCTGAGATCGGGTCAAGGCCCTTCCTTCATTTTTCACCAGATAGTCCAGAATTTCCAACTCTTTGGCATTGATAGCTACTTCCTCACCTTCTAGACTGGCACTGTAGCTCTCAAAGTCCACCTTGGTATCTTTATAGGAGAAGACTCGTCCCGTATCATAATAGCGCTTGAAAATCGCGTCCACCCTCACTTTTAAGAGGGAGAGGGAGAAGGGCTTTTCCAGATAGCCATCTGCTAGCGAAGCAAAGGCACTCAACTTGTATTCTTCATCCTGAAAGGCAGTCAACATCAAGACAGGGACTTGGCTGGTTTTGCGAATCTCAGCTAGCACTTCTAGACCATTGAGCTTGGGCATCTGGATATCCAGTAAAACCAAGGCTACTTCATAGCTGGAAAATTTTTCTAAGGCTTCTTGTCCATCTACAGCCTCAATGGTTTCATAACCACAATCCGTCAAATAGTCACTGACCCCCTCACGGATCATCTCTTCATCTTCTACAATTAAAATTTTCATAGAAAAACGTTTCACATTCCTTTAAATTACATGTAAATTATCTCAATTTCATCTTGAAAAAAAGAGGCCTTATCAAGATAAAATAGATAAAAATGCTACCTATATTATACCCCATTTAGGAGAGAATAGGTAGCAAGTTTTTTATTCGCTATCCAGCAAGAGTTCTTTTGGTTGTTTTCTTAGGAGATTGCTTGAAGCAAGCGCCATAACGAGAACCACTAGAACCAAGGCAAGGACAAAGACGATGATAAAGTCTGATGTCTGAATGGAAATATCTAGGCTCGACAAGGTCTTGCTAAAGCCATCTACTTCTGCACCACCACCAAGGTTAGAGGCTTGAGCAGCCTTGCTGGCTTGCTTGGCAACACCTGAAGTGACATTGGCAAGAACGGTATTTCCGATTGCACGAGCTGTGTAGTTAGCTAAGAAATAAGCAGAAACAAGAGCAGGGATGGCAATCAAGATGGATTCGGTGATAAATTGACCCAAGATACTTGCCTGCTTGAGACCAATAGAGAGGAGGATTCCCACCTCCTTGCGACGGGCATTGATCCAAAGGCTGAGCAAGAGGGCAAGGAGAAGGACTGAGAAGCTTAAGCTACCCCAGAAGAGGAGGTTGGCCATCTTGTACATACCAGAGATGGATTGCTCAAGAGCTGGGTAGTTAGAGGAGCTCTTAACAAGTGTATAGCTCTTCCAGTTGATACCACTGATGCCATTCAACTCTTTCATAACATCATCCAAGTTCTTGTCCGCTGTTACAAAGAAGGTTGCATCCCCATAAATAGCTGTGTCTTCTGTGTATCCATAAAGTTTTGCAGCAGTGTGAATGTCTGTGATAGCTGTATTTTCATAGAGTTCTTGTGAGTAGGTTACTGCTGACTTATTATGACCATCAAAGAGTCCCTTGATTGTCACTTCGACTGTTTCCTTGGCACCTTTTTCATTGTCTGCATCGTAGATATTAGAGTCTAGTTTGACCTTGTCCCCTACTTTCCAGCCGTGTTTGGCTGCCAAGTCCTTGTGCAGGAGGATCTTGTCCTTGTCGTCGTTTGTTAGATGCTCTCCTTCGACCAGCTTATAAGAACCAGAGACAAACTTGTCTTCTTTAGAGGAGTCATTGACACCTGTAATCATCAAGCTACTTCCAAAATGTTTAGCACGGTCAGGTGTCAGATTTTTCTTGGTATCTGGTGTTTCGATGAGTTCATAGCCAGTCAAATCTCCGATAGCGTTGATGCGTTTCACATAAGACTCAATAGCCTTGTTTTCGGTGATTTTTTTGATATCTTCACCTTTAATATTCCCAGCACCACGTGGCGTTCCTTGATTGACGCGACGATTGATTTGCATGGAGAAGCTGTTAGTGATATTTTTAAAGGTCTCCTGAGAAGCCTTGGCAGTAGCTCCCTTGATCGACAAGCCGACCAAACTCAAGCTCGCCATGAGGAGAATAATCAGGAAGATGACGATCGATTTGAAAAACTTCCTTGTAACATAGGCAAATGCGTTGTGTAACATAGGTTCCCTTTCTAGATTTTGTTCTATTTTATAGTTCTAAGAGAAAAAGCTCGTATTATTTCGTAGTATTGCGAGTTTCAGTTAGTTTCTTATCTTTCAACTCAAGTGTAATATCTGACGCTTGTGCCACTTCTTTGCTGTGAGTTACGACGATGACACATTTACCTGTTTTCTGGGCAAGTGATTTGAGCAGTTCGATAATATCTCCAGCAGTTTTAGGGTCCAGATTTCCCGTTGGTTCATCAGCAAGAATGACTGGAGCTTCTGAGACCAAACTGCGAGCAATGGCAACACGTTGCTGTTGACCCCCTGATAACTGGAGAACATTCCGCTTGATCTGACTTTCATCCAAACCAAGCTCAAGAAGTGTATCCTTACTTGCCTTTTTGTTGACCAAGCGGATATTTTCCAGTGGAGAAAGATAATCTATCAAGTTATAATTTTGAAAGACCAGGGAAATATGGTGCATGCGATGGTAAGAATAGCCCTTCTTACGAATGTCCTCTCCTTGAAAAAGGATAGAACCTTCAACAGGACTATCTAGACCAGCAAGTAGGGACAGGAGTGTGGATTTTCCTGCTCCTGACTCACCAATAATACTGTAAAATTTCCCGGATTCAAAATTATAATTGATCTGATATAGGACTGCTTCAGCAGTGTTCTTATAACGATAGGTAACATCTTGTAATTGTAATAAAGTCATGATTTCTCCTTCTTAACTAATAGATGATAAAATTTCTTTCGGCGATTTTCTAAATAAGAATAGGAAACAAAGAGCTACAGATAAGCAACCAAGCAGAACTAGAAAAACATAGGATTCTGCAAAAGATAGGATACTAGTTGATAAACTGCTTGCTTTAGCTAGCGTGTCTTGTAGGGCTGCCTGGTCTCCACTTGCTAGTAGGGTTTGGAGTAGGTAAGTTGTGATTGCGTTGCCTGCAGCAAATGCTGGAAGCAAAGCTCCGAGAGATACCAAAACTACCTCTAAACAGAATTGTAGGAAGATCGAGCTCTTGCCTTTTCCAAGTGCCAGTAAAATCCCCACTTCGTAGACCCTTTCTCTCAACCAGAGAGACAAGACCAAAATTAAGGCTCCAGCTCCAGCTATCATAATCCCATAAAGGAAAATGGTCAGAAAGGTTTGGAAGGTTGCAACTGAGTCTTTGATTTGTTCAAAAGCCTTGTTTTCCTTTTCGACTTGATAGCCTTGATTTTCCAAAGACAAGTTTTCTACCTGCTTCATGAGTCCGTCCATTTCCTTAGGATTTTCTACATAAAAGCGCGCTGCACTGACTAGAGATTCACCATTTCCCAAAAGGCTTTGGCTACTTTCATAGTCTGTAAAGACTTGGTTTTCACTGAAGTCAGAAGACAAGCCCGTAAATTTCTCTTGTTTTTTACCAGAGAAGATTCCGACGATTTCAAACTCGACAGTTTGTCCTTTCCCAGCTTCTGACTGTCCAGCATCCAAGCGAAACTTGTCATGAAGCGAAAGACCGTTCTTCTTAGCCAACTCTTCGTGGATGATGATTTTCTTTGAATCCCCTTTTTGAAGATGTCGCCCTTCTTTTAGATTAAAAGCTGAACTGGTAAAGGTGACATCCTTGGATGAATCCTCAAGTGCCGTTAAGCTAACCAAGTTCTTGTCCGCAGCGGACAAATCATCACGTTCCACGCTCTGCTCGCCACTCACTGCTTCCTTGTCTTTTAGTTTTGCGACCGTCTCGAGTTCAGGAGAAACATTTTCCAGTCCCTTAATCTTGCTTACAGATGCTAGGTCTGACAACTTGAATGTCTGACCATTTTCTATCTTCTTAATAGAAAAAGAGGTATTGAGTGATTTGTAAAGATTGGTTTCAACTGTTTTGTTGGACTTCATCAGAGTCAAACAGGCTGAAATTCCAGCCAATAGGACCAATAAAATCAGAAATAAAATAAAACTTCTCAGTCGTTTTCTGCTGACATAAGCCCAAGCTCTTTGGATCGGATTCATTTGTCACCTCCATATTTGTAAGACTATTATAAAATCCAAATATGAAATGTTTATGAAATACAAAAAAAGAGCAAAAATTTTTTGCTCTACTTGAATTAGATAAAAAAGAGCTAGCCTAAGCTAACTCTTATCCTATGCGGAGAGAGGGACTTGAACCCTCACGACCTAAAGCGGTCACAGGATCCTTAGTCCTGCGCGTCTGCCAATTCCGCCATCCCCGCGTCGATTACTTTACTAGTATATCAACTTTTAGGATGCTTGTCAACACTTTTTTTCAATTTTTTTCATTTCATCAACCAAATTACTCAGAAATTTCATTTAGATTTTCATCTACTAACTTAGCTCCAAGTGTATTTTTAAAATGTCCAAGGGCAAATTGGTGATTTTCAGGCCAGATGGAAGCAACAGCTGGTTTAACAATCTCGATGTCATATCCTAGATTATAGGCATCTATAGCTGTATGCAGGACACAGATATCCGTCAAGACTCCTGTTAAGATAACTGTAGAAATTCGACGCTCTCTCAAGCGGATATCCAGGTCAGTCCCTGAAAAAGCTGAGTAATGGCGTTTATCCATCCAAAAGACACGACTGTCTGAACCATGCTCTTGATAAAAGGTCCCCAAATCTCCGTATAAATTCCGTCCACTAGTCCCAATCAAATTGTGAGGAGGAAATAGTTTGCTTTCTGGATGGAAACAATCGTTTTCTTCATGAGCATCAATGGTAAAGAAGATGTAATCTCCGCGTTCAAAAGCTAATCGAGTCACCTTGCTGATGGCATCCGAAATCGCCTGAGCTGGAGCACCTGCTGTCAGCTTCCCACTATCAGCAACAAAATCTTCTGTATAATCAATCGAAATTAAAGCCTTTGCCATTAGTAATCTCTTTTCTTCACTTCTTCAAAAATATCTGAAATCAAGACCTTAAGATAGGTTCCCTTCATTCCAAGTGAGCGACTTTCAATAATCCCTGCAGACTCAAGTTTACGAAGGGCATTGACAATCACAGAGCGAGTGATTCCGATACGATCTGCAATCACAGACGCAGTCAACTGCCCTTCATTTCCATTTAATTCCCCTAAAATTGCTGAAACAGCACGGAGTTCTGAATAAGAAAGGGTATTAACCGCCATGGTAACAGCAGTACGGCGGCGAATATTTTTCTCATCTTCTTCACGCTGGAAGTTGAGGAGTTGAATTCCGACAACGGTACTCGCAATCTCAACAAGAATCAAGTCCTCGTCTTCGAATTTTTTATCATTGCGCCAAATAATCAAAGAACCAAGACGAATCCCTGATACATGAATCGGTGCAATCGTTGTCAAACCATCTGGAAAGTCGGCACGACTCTCTACAGGGAAAATACTCAAATCATGATCAACTGTCAGATTGGCTTCTGTATCGTAGATCATGTTCGCACCTTGAATATAGTCATCCGGGAAAATTTTAGTTTGGAAGAACTGCTCTACACGATCTGTATTGGTTTTGTAACGCATGAAATAACCAAGGAGACGTCCCTTGCTATTAACGATACAGGCGTTACAGTCAATAATATCTGCCAATTGACGGGTAATCGCATTGTAGGGAAGCTCTTCCTGCAACTGCTCCTCTGAGCGCTTCAGGATAGAAGTAATTTTTCTAGTTTTTTCTAATAAATGTGCCATTTTTCACCTCGAATTTAATCGCTATCATTATAACATAAACAGCTTGAATTTTCAATTATTATCTGAAAATTGCTTATTTAATTGCAATTTGAAAAAACAAGAATATTTTTAATTAAATTGCTTATTTTCTATTGACAAGCTCCCTATTTTTGTGTATTATAATATCACAAGAAGATAATATATCTATTTTATTTATCTTTCTTTTTCCATTCGGTCTCCTTATATAAAAAAGCGATTCATTTTGAACCGCTTTTTCTTATTTATCGCCCTTGTTACGAATAACAAATCCTGTTTGCTTTTCACTTGAAGTATTGCGTGGTTTTTTATTGTCTTTATTACGGTAACGTTTTTCCTTATCAAAACGATCATTGCCACGACTTCCTTTTTTGAAATCATCACGACGACCACCACGACGGTTGTCTCCACGGCGATTATCACGACGGTTGTCTCCACGGCGATTATCACGACGGTCATCTCCACGACGACCTCCCTTACCTTTACCACCGAAGCCATTACCTGATGGTTTAAATGGCAGTGGTTTTTCACGTGCAATCTCCACTTCAGGAAGACTATCTGGGTCTTGAACAGTCAGACTCAAGATATACATTGCCAATTCTTCTGGAGTAAATTCGGCAGCTAGCTTACGAGCATCCTTACCAAATTTCTCAAAATTGGCACGGATAGTCTCATCTGCAAAATCACGCTCGATTTTCTTAAGAGCTACGTGTTTTTTTGCTTGGAAGGCTTCTTCTGCACTTGCAGGTTTAAGACCTTTCATGCGTTTTTTGGTTAAGTTTTCAATGATTTGGAGGTAGCCCATTTCATTTGGTGATACGAAAGTAATAGACTGACCTGACTTGCCAGCACGACCTGTACGACCGATACGGTGAACATAACTTTCAGGATCTTGTGGAATATCGTAGTTATAGACATGGGTCACACCTGAAATATCCAAGCCACGCGCCGCAACGTCTGTCGCAACCAAAACATCAAGATTGCCATTTTTAAAGTCACGAAGGACACGAAGACGTTTGTTTTGGTCTAGGTCTCCATGAATTCCTTCTGCACGGAAGCCACGGATTTTCAGTCCACGAGTCAATTCATCCACACGACGTTTTGTACGACCAAATACGATAGCAAGTTCTGGCTGTTCCACATCCATAAGACGGGTCATAGTATCAAATTTTTCTTGTTCCTTAACACGGATATAGTACTGGTCAACCAATTCTGTTGTCAATTCCTTAGCCGCAATCTTGACATGCTCAGGCTCTTTCATAAACTGAACACCAATACGTTTGATAGCATCCGGCATTGTTGCTGAGAAAAGTAAGGTTTGACGGCTTTCAGGGACACGGGAGATGATCGCTTCAATGTCTTCAAGGAAGCCCATGTTGAGCATTTCATCCGCTTCGTCAAGGATAAGGGTTTCAATGTCTTGTAATTTCAAGGCCTTGCGTTTAATCAAGTCCAAGAGACGACCAGGTGTTCCCACCACGATATGGGCACCAGATTTTAGAGCCTTAATTTGTTTTTCAATGCTTGATCCGCCATATACTGAACGGACTTTGACTCCCTTGCTACGACCAAAACGGAAGAGTTCTTCTTGACTTTGGACAGCAAGTTCACGTGTTGGAGCGATAACCAAAGCTTGAATGGTCGCTTCTTCTGTACGGATTTTTTCAAGGGTTGGCAAGCCAAAGGCTGCAGTTTTTCCTGTACCAGTCTGAGCTTGACCGATAACGTCCTTGCCTTCAAGGGCCAAGGGAATAGTTTGCTCTTGGATCGGACTGGCTTCAACAAAACCAGCTTTTTCAATCTCTGCTAGCAAATCAGCAGACAAGTTTAATTCATTAAATTTCACGTTATTCTTCTTTCTAAAGGTGGTGCGAAGCCACCCTATAGGGCTTAGTTTATACTTTTCTTTTTATGACGTATTTTCATATACTGGATATAAAATCGTGTTGCTTCTTTTCCACAAAAGAAAAGTACTGTTTTCTTTGCAACCTATCTAGTATAACACAAGACCAGAGCAAAAGATAGTTAAATCCGTCGATAAAGTCATGTAAACGATTTTTCTGAGAAAGTAAGGCTGTAATTTCCACTATTTCATAAACTTTTTTAAAGCGTAGCAGAATTGTGCAAAAGTTTTTTTCTTGTGCTAGAATGAAATTCGAATAGGAGGAACTCTAAATGTTAACTTATGATTTAATCGTTATCGGATTTGGTAAAGCTGGTAAAACACTAGCTGGTAAATTGGCTTCAGCTGGCAAAAAAGTTGCCCTCATTGAACGTAGCAAAGCCATGTACGGTGGAACTTGTATCAACATTGGTTGTATCCCAACTAAGACTTTGCTAGTTGCTGCTGAAAAAGACTTGTCTTTTGAAGAAGTCATTGCTACCAAAAACACTATCACTGGTCGCCTCAACGGTAAAAACTATGCGACTGTTGCTGGTACAGGCGTAGATATCTTTGATGCGGAAGCTCACTTCCTTTCAAATAAAGTCATCGAAATCCAAGCTGGTGATGAAAAGAAAGAACTGACTGCTGAAACAATCGTCATCAACACTGGTGCTGTTTCAAACGTCTTGCCAATCCCTGGACTTGCTACAAGCAAAAACGTCTTTGACTCAACAGGTATCCAAAACTTGGACAAATTGCCTAAAAAACTTGGTGTTCTTGGTGGCGGAAATATCGGTCTTGAATTTGCTGGCCTTTACAATAAACTAGGAAGCAAGGTTACAGTCCTAGATGCCTTGGATACTTTCCTACCTCGTGCAGAACCTTCCATCGCAGCTCTTGCTAAACAATACATGGAAGAAGACGGTATTGAATTGCTTCAAAACATCCGTACTACTGAAATCAAAAACGACGGTGACCAAGTGCTCGTCGTGACTGAAAACGAAACTTACCGTTTCGACGCCCTTCTTTACGCAACTGGACGCAAACCAAATGTAGAACCACTTCAACTTGAAAATACAGATATTGAACTAACTGAACGTGGCGCTATTAAAGTAGACAAACATTGTCAAACAAACGTTCCTGGTGTCTTTGCAGTTGGAGATGTCAACGGTGGCCTTCAATTTACTTACATTTCACTTGATGACTTCCGTGTTGTTTACAGCTACCTTGCTGGAGATGGCAGCTACACACTTGAAGATCGTCTCAATGTACCAAACACCATGTTTATCACACCTGCCCTTTCACAAGTTGGTTTGACTGAAAGCCAAGCAGCTGATTTGAAACTTCCATACGCCGTTAAGGAAATCCCTGTTGCAGCAATGCCTCGTGGTCACGTAAACGGAGACCTTCGCGGAGCTTTCAAAGCTGTTGTTAATACTGAAACAAAAGAAATTCTTGGAGCAAGCATCTTCTCAGAAGGATCTCAAGAAATCATCAACATCATCACTGTTGCTATGGACAACAAGATTCCTTACACTTACTTCACAAAACAAATTTTCACTCACCCAACCTTGGCTGAGAACTTGAATGACTTGTTTGCGATTTAAGTTGAGATTTAATCATATCGAACAGCTCTCCTTGGGCTGTTTTTATTTCTGCGAAATCTCAAATCTGTCTTTTCCTTCTTTTATGATATAATAGAAACATGAAATTAAAAACTACTTTGGGCCTTCTTGCCGGGCGTTCTTCCCACTTCATTTTAAGCCGTCTTGGCCGAGGGAGTACGCTTCCAGGAAAAGTCGCCCTTCAATTTGATAAAGATATTTTACAAAACCTAGCTAAGAACTACGAGATTGTCGTGATCACTGGAACCAACGGAAAAACCTTGACAACTGCCCTCACTGTCGGCATTTTAAAAGAGGTTTATGGTCAAGTTCTGACCAATCCAAGCGGTGCCAACATGATTACAGGGATTGCGACAACTTTCCTGACTGCCAAATCTTCTAAAACTGGAAAAAACATTGCAGTATTAGAAATCGACGAGGCCAGTCTATCTCGTATCTGTGACTATATCCAGCCAAGCTTATTTGTCATCACCAATATCTTCCGTGACCAGATGGACCGCTATGGTGAGATTTACACAACTTACAAGATGATTTTGGATGCTATTCGTAAAGTGCCTACGGCTACTGTTCTCCTTAATGGAGACAGTCCACTTTTCTACAAGCCAGCTATTCCAAATCCTGTACAGTATTTTGGTTTTGACTTAGAAAAAGGACCCGCTCGAGAAGCTCACTACAATACAGAAGGAATTCTCTGCCCTGACTGCCAAGGCATCCTCAAATATGAGCACAATACCTATGCAAACTTGGGTGCCTATATCTGTGAAGGCTGTGGATGTAAACGTCCTGATCTCGACTATCGCTTGACAGAACTAGTTGAGTTGACCAACAATCGCTCTCGCTTTGTCATTGACGGACAAGAATACGGTATTCAAATCGGTGGACTCTACAATATCTACAACGCCCTAGCAGCGGTTGCCATCGCCCGTTTCCTCGGCGCAGATTCACAACTCATCAAGCAAGGATTTGATAAGAGCCGTGCTGTCTTTGGACGCCAAGAAACCTTCCATATCGGTGACAAGGAATGCACCCTTGTTTTGATTAAAAATCCTGTCGGTGCAACTCAGGCGATTGAAATGATTAAGCTAGCTCCTTATCCATTTAGCCTATCTGTTCTCCTAAATGCCAACTATGCAGATGGAATTGATACCAGCTGGATCTGGGATGCTGATTTTGAACAAATCACTGAGATGGATATTCCAGAAATTAACGCTGGCGGTGTTCGTCATTCTGAAATCGCACGTCGCCTCCGAGTGACAGGCTATCCAGCTGAGAAAATCACTGAAATAAGTAGTCTGGAACAAGTTCTTAAGACCATTGAAAACCAAGACTGCAAGCATGCTTATATTCTGGCAACTTATACTGCTATGCTTGAATTCCGCGAACTGCTGGCTAGTCGTCAGATTGTTAGAAAGGAGATGAACTAATGGTTTATACTTCACTTTCCTCAAAAACTGGCAATTACCCTTATCAGCTCAACATTGCCCACCTCTATGGAAACCTCATGAATACATACGGGGACAATGGAAACATCCTCATGCTCAAGTATGTGGCTGAAAAGCTGGGAGCCCATGTGACGGTTGACATCGTTTCTCTCCATGATGACTTTGATGAAAACCACTATGACATCGCCTTTTTCGGTGGAGGTCAAGACTTTGAACAAAGTATCATCGCAGACGATCTACCTGCTAAAAAAGAGAGCATTGACAACTACATCCAAAACGACGGTGTGGTTCTTGCTATCTGCGGTGGTTTCCAACTATTGGGCCAATATTATGTTGAGGCTTCAGGAAAACGTATCGAAGGGCTAGGGGTCATGGGGCACTACACCCTCAACCAGACCAATAACCGCTTTATCGGTGACATCAAGATTCATAATGAAGATTTCGATGAAACCTACTATGGCTTTGAAAATCACCAAGGCCGTACTTTCCTTTCTGATGACCAAAAACCGCTGGGACAAGTGGTTTATGGAAATGGAAACAACGAAGAAAAGATCGGCGAAGGGGTTCATTATAAGAATGTCTTTGGTTCCTACTTCCACGGACCTATCCTCTCTCGTAATGCTAATCTGGCCTATCGCCTAGTCACTACTGCTCTCAAGAAAAAGTACGGACAGGACATCCAACTCCCTGCCTATGAGGACATCCTCAGTCAAGAAATCGCTGAAGAATACAGTGATGTGAAAAGCAAGGCTGACTTTTCTTAAACCAAAGAAAACCATATCAAAGAACTCCGCTATCGTTTCGGAGTTCTTTTTGCCTGTTCTTTTACCCTTCTCCCTTGCATTTTCTCTCTTTTTTTGCCAAAATAGAGGGGTAGAAAGAAGGTAGCATATGTCTAAATTACAACAAATCGTAACATATCTTGAATCAGAAAAACTAGACGTCGCTGTCGTATCTGACCCCGTCACTATCAATTACCTCACTGGCTTTTACAGTGATCCCCATGAACGCCAAATGTTCCTTTTTGTTCTAGCAGATCAGGAACCTCTCCTCTTTGTCCCAGCCCTTGAAGTGGAACGTGCGAGTAGCACCGTTTCCTTCCCAGTTGTCGGCTATGTGGATTCTGAAAACCCATGGCAAAAAATGAAACATGCTCTTCCACAGCACGACTTCAAACGCGTTGCTGTTGAGTTTGACAATCTCATTTTGACCAAATACCATGGCTTGAAAACAGTCTTTGAAACTGCTGGGTTTGAAAACCTCACTCCTCGTATCCAACGCATGCGCCTCATCAAATCAGCTGACGAGGTGCAAAAAATGATGGTTGCAGGTCTCTATGCTGACAAGGCTGTTCATGTTGGTTTTGACAATATTTCTCTTGATAAGACGGAGACAGATATCATTGCACAAATCGACTTTGCTATGAAACGTGAAGGTTATGAAATGAGCTTTGATACCATGGTCTTAACTGGTGACAATGCTGCAAATCCACACGGTATCCCAGCAGCTAACAAGGTGGAAAATGATGCTCTTCTCCTCTTTGACCTTGGTGTCCTCGTCAATGGCTACGCGTCAGATATGACGCGTACAGTCGCTGTCGGCAAACCAGACCAATTCAAGAAAGATATCTACAACTTGACTCTTGAAGCCCAACAAGCTGCACTTGACTTTATCAAGCCAGGTGTAACTGCCCATGAAGTGGACCGCGCCGCTCGCGAAGTCATCGAAAAAGCTGGTTACGGCGAGTACTTCAACCACCGTCTCGGTCACGGTATCGGTATGGATGTTCACGAATTCCCATCTATCATGGAAGGAAACGACATGGTCATCGAAGAAGGCATGTGCTTCTCTGTTGAACCAGGTATCTATATCCCTAGTAAAGTTGGTGTCCGTATCGAAGACTGCGGTGTTGTTACTAAGGATGGATTTGACCTCTTTACAAGCACCAGCAAAGATTTACTTTATTTTGATTAAACTTAGAGACAAGCAAAAAGTCAGCTCAAATTGTGGATTATGTTGTTTTTGCGGAACAATCTGGTTTATTAGATTTTCTCCAAAATAAAGTGAACCGTTCTTTAGTTGATTATGTTTATGGTGTAGAGGCTGGTTTGGATAGTAACGCTCGTAAAAATCGTAGTGGCACAATAATGGAAGGTATCTTAAAACGACACGTTGCAAAAATAGCTCAAAAACAAGGACTTAAATGGAAAGCTCAAGCAACTGCCTCATTTATTAAATCAAATTGGGGTATTGAGGTGCTAGTAGATAAATCAGAACGGCGCTTTGATGTAGCTGTTTATTCTAGGGAACGTCATAAAGTTTGGCTCATTGAAACGAACTACTATGGTGGCAGTGGAAGTAAACTTAAAGCGGTTGCTGGTGAATTTACTAAACTTAATCAGTTTATTAAAGAATTAAAAGATGACATTGAGTTTATCTGGGTGACAGATGGACAAGGTTGGAAAACTACTCACTTACCACTCTCCGAAGCATTTGAACACATTCAAAATGTTTTTAATTTGAATATGCTTAAAAATAACTTTATGCGTGAGCTTTTAAAATAATTCGCGATAGTTCAAACTAACATTCAAAGGTCAGGTAAATATTATGGAAAAACATTATGCAAGATATTATAAATGCGCATTGCAAGTAAACCCATATTCTTATTCAAAGTTTAGAGGAAAAACTATTATTGATGAAGAAGAGTATAACAAAAAGATACTTGAGGAGTGTTTAAAAAATGGAATAAAAGTAGTTGGCCTTGCAGACCATGGTAGTATCGACTCTTCTACAAGCCTTCGAACCTATCTGTCTGAAAATGGTATTTTAACTTTACCAGGGTTTGAAATTTCTTCGGCTGAAAAAATTCATATGGTTTGTTTATTCTCACCTGAATTCGATAATTCAAGACTAAATAGGATTTTAGGTCAACTAGGCTTGCCTACAGATATTAAAAATGGAACTGAATCTAGCAATCTTTCATGTTTAGAAATTGCTAAAAAAGTTCAAGATAATGATGGTTTCTGGTATGCAGCCCATATTACAGGTGACAATGGCATACTTAAAATTGGGAAAATGAATCATATATGGAAAAATGAACTTCTTTCTGTTGCACAAATTCCGAATAGCATAGAAAATATTGACCCAAATTATAAAAATATAATTCAAAATACGGATACAAATTATAAACGAAATAAACCTATTGCATATATCAACTCATCAGATATAGAATCGCCTGAAGATTTGTCTAAGCCTGTGGCTAGTGTACTTGTTAAAATGTCAGAGTTATCTTTTCAAGCATTTAAAATGGCATTTAAAGATTCGGAATCTAGGATAAAATTAAACAGTACTGAAAAAAAATGCTATAAGAGCACTATTGACGAAATTTCTATATCTGGGGGATACCTAGATGGCTTAGCTGTTGCATTTTCTGATGAAGTTTCTACTATAATAGGAGGTAGAGGAACTGGTAAATCTACATTAATAAATCTAATTATTTATTGTTTGGATAAATATCATTACACAAAAGAATTTGAAAAATACATAGACTCCTTTGCCGAGTCGAATCTTGGAACTGGTGGCGAAGTTAAGTTAACGATTACTTCATACTCGCAAAATGGACAGCAATTTAATATTAGCAGGAGATATAAACAAAATATTACTATTAGAAATGAAAACGGAGAAATATCTGATTTATCTATTGATGAAATATTGCCTAATTTAGAAGTGTATGCTCAAAACGAATTAATTGAAGTTATAAAATCCAAAAAAAGAATTACCGAATCGGTCAAAAGATTAATTTGTATAGATTCAAAGATACTTAACAAAAGAAAAAAAGCATATGAATCTCTTAATGAAAATACACGGGAGCTTCTAAGAGTTTCAAATAATCTAGAAAAATTAGAAAAAGATACTAGTGATTTACCTGCGAAACAATCACAATTAAGACACTATAATTCTATAACAGGGTTAGAGGAAAAGATTGCTCCTATAACTAAAATTACCGCTATAGACTCTAAAATATCTATACTATCTGATGCTATCTGTGATCATGTAATTACAGATAATGAGATTGTAATAGAATCAATAATTAATGAAGGAGACAGAAAAGAAAATGATGATTTAACAAATCTCATTAACTCTATAGATGAATATAATCGAGAAAGTCAAATAATATTCAAACAACAAGAAAAGATATTTTCATCTCTAAAAGAAAAGGTTTCAAAAACAAAAGAGTCGTGGGGGAAATATAAGCAAAATGAAGAAATAAAATTCAAGAAAATATTCAAAGACATTCCAGAAGTACAAGATAAAAATAGTAAAGAAGTGCTCGAAGAATATCGTAGCCTGCTGAAAGAAATTAATGATTCAAAACCTATTCTATTGAAAATTGAAGCAACTAAAGAAGAGTTGGAGAAGTTAAAGAAAGTTAGAAAAGAACTTTTAGAGAATTGCAAAGAGGCTAATATAGAATATATTAACGCAGTATCTAAACGAATTAAAAAGCTGGATAAATCCAATCTAGGCAAATTAGTTAAAATAGAAATCGATTGCCTACAAAATAAAGAATCTTTGTTGGAGGAACTCAAAAAAATTGAAGGAATTGGCGATAAATCAATTCAATCTATTAGTGATTACAAAAATTTTGACATGATTACTTTTATCGAGAATATTCGGAAAGGGCCGGTTGAGTTGGCTAAAGAATATAACTTAACTAGTAACACATCGCAGAAAGTTTGTAGATTAACTAATGAACAATGTTGGAAATTAGAAGAGCTCATTCTAGGTGATATTACTAATATTTCTCTCAAAGTTGGAGATAAATTCAAATCTATGGATAATTTATCAAAAGGTCAGCAGTGTACGGCCCTCTTAAATATTCTATTAGTCGAAAATAGGGATCCTTTAATTATTGATCAACCCGAGGATAATCTTGATAATGCCTATATTGCAGATAGCTTAGTTGCCTCAATTAGGAATAATAAAACAAATCGTCAATATATTTTTGCTACTCATAATGCCAACATTCCTGTCTTTGGTGATGCAGAACTAATTATTGGACTTGTTGAAGAAGATGGACAAGGCAAAATTAATGGACATGCTATCGGATCGATTGATAACAAACAAGTTATGAATCAAGTTGTGAATATTCTTGAAGGTGGTGAAACTGCTTTTAAGATTCGGAAGGAAAAATACCAGTTTTAGTTAATAGATCTTATTTAGGTGATTGCTTTAAAAAGTGACTGATAACTAATAATAAAAACTCATAGGAAATTTATTATAAAACTTTTCCTATTTTAGTAAATTCCAAATAAAGTTCATCCTAAAAAAAATATATATCAACAAAAAAGGACAGTATATTATCAACTGTCCTTTTAAGATTTTGCTATAAATTTTATAAGGTGAGTGAACTCAGATTATTTAGACTGCTGAGTATCAAGCTACCTATAGCTGACTTTTTATTTTATTTTCTTGACACTCTGAAAAACTACAAATCCTACAATCATCCCTACCATATTTTGCATGAAATTTGGTAGAATTTCTGGTAGGGCTGCTGCCCAGCCATTCATCAAAGTAGAACCCAAGGCGTAACCCCCTACCATGGCAATCGTTGCTAAGACAAGGCCTAACCACTGAGTTTTTCCTTTAAATCCTGCGAAAAATCCCTGCAAGCCATGGTTAACCAAGCTAAAGAACATCCACTGAGGATAGCCTGATAAGAGGTCAATCAAGAAACCTGCTAGTCCTCCTACTACAGCCCCTTCACGACTACCAAAGTAGAAGGCCGTAAAGAAGACACCCGCATCTAAAAGAGTTAGAATGCCTGTCGGTGTTGGAATTTTTAAGAAATAACCTAGAACCACAGAGAGGGCGGTTAATAGGGATACAAGGGCGATTTTAGTTGTTTTGGTTTGCTTCATATTGTCTTACTCCATACTGATCTGCTTGTGCAATAGAACGATAAACGAAAGCCTTAGAGCTTTCTACTGCTAGTAAAAGTTCATCACCTTTGACTAGGTGACTGGCAATGCTAGAGGCAAAGGTACAACCTGCACCAGCATTTTGCCCTTGAATGACGGGATTTTCTAGGACTGTAAATGTTTGTCCGTCATAAAAGACATCCATAGCCTTGTCCTGACTAAGGCGATTACCTCCCTTGATAATGACTGCTGGCGCTCCTAATTCATGCAATTTCTGCGCTGCAGTTTTCATATCTTCAAGGGTTTTAATCTCTTGATCTGCTAGTAATTCTGCTTCAGGAAGATTAGGAGTAATCACACTGACATGAGGGAAAAAGCGAATCAACTCTTGGCAGAGTTCACTTACAGCTACGTCGTGTGTTTCCTTGCAGACCAAGACAGGGTCCAATACCACAGGCACTCCTGGGCGTTGTTTGATAAAGTCCAAAGCCTTCTCAGCTACGCTGACAGTTGGTAGAAGACCAATCTTAATTCCCCCAAACTCTACATCACGCAAGCTATCTAATTCATGTTGAAAAATGGTATCGTCAGTTGGAAAGACTTCAAATCCTTTTTCTGTCAAGGCTGTCAAACAAGTCACTGCTACAAAGCCATGCAAGCCGTTCAAAGTATAGGTAGCCAAATCAGCTGACAGGCCACCACCACTAAAAATATCATTTCCAGAAAGTGCTAAAATGCGATTATTCTTCATAACGAATCTCCTTTAAATATAAACCATTTGGTGCTGCAGTGGGACCTGCAAGCTGCCTGTCCTTTTTCTCCAAGATGAGGTCAATCTGCTCTACTGGCATACGGTTGTTGCCGATTTTGAGCAGCGTCCCCACCATATTGCGGATCTGCTTATACAAGAAACCATTTCCTGAAAAGGTAAAGGTCAAAAACTGACCTGTCTCATTAACTGTTAAACTAGCTTCTGTGATGGTTCGAACCTTATCCTCTACACTAGTCCCAGAGGCTGTAAAGCCAGTGAAATCATGGGTTCCCTCTAACTTTTTGATTGCAATCTGCATGCGTTCCACATCGAGTGAATAGGGAAAGTGAGTGGCATAGTGACGGCGCATAGGATTCTTGGGACGGCCCCTATCCACGATAAACTCATAGGTCTTACTGTGCTTGGCATAACGGCAATGAAAATCATCCGCCACAAGCTCAATCGAAATCACATCAATATCTTCAGGGGACTGGGTGTCCAAAGCAAAACGGAGCTTCTCCTCATCCATTTGATAAGGCAGGTCAAAATGAATCACCTGTCCCAGGGCATGAACCCCACTATCTGTCCTACCAGCACCGTGAACAGTAATAGCTTGCCCCTTATTTAACCTGGTCAAGGTTTTTTCTATTTCTTCCTGAACGCTACGCGCATGGGGCTGGCGTTGAAAGCCCGCAAAGGCGTAACCATCATAGGAAATAGTTGCTTTATATCTCGTCATAACTTCTATTTTATCAAGAAAATAATCTGAAAACAAGGTTCAAAAACAAATATTGTCTGGGTGCAAAATTCACAAAAAGAAAAACTTAGGAAACCAATCCTAAGCTCTCTTTTGAAGTAAGTACATGACAAAGATAGAGGTTACAATCAACCACCCTCCTAAGATACTAAAGACCAACATACCATTGTGACTTAGTAAGCCAATCGCACCTAGAACGAATGGAGTCGTAAAAGCTCCGAAACTACAGCCTAATACAGCAAATGAAGTTGCTTGATTGAGGAGTTTAGCTGGAATTCGTTCAGAGACCAGTTGAAAGACCGTCGTCAAGGCTACACTGTAGGCAAAACCAGCCAGAATACTCCCTGCCACTACCACCCACAAGGATGGAGACAAGGCAATCACAATTTGCCCTAAGCCGAAGGTAATACCAGACCAGAGGAGCAATTTTTCCTTAAAGATAGAAATCAAGAAAGAAAAACTCACCCCAGCCACAATCCCAATCAACTGCATGATACTAAGAACAAAACTAGATAACTGGGCATCTCCAAGTCCTCTTTCCACCATCAAACTTGGAATACGGATGGTAATAGCTGTATTGGTACAAACTACAACTGCCGCTTCAATAGCTAGGGTAAAAATCAAGCCTTTCATTTCTCGAGTTAAGCGACTTACTTCCTTCGCTTTTTTCTTGACTTCTTTCTTTTCCTTTCCATAAGGGACAAAGAGCAGATAAAGGGTCAGTACCAAAAATCCAGCACTATAGGCTAGGAAGGTAGCTGTCCAACCGAAGGCCAACAATTGGCCGACTGCCAAGGTAATGAGAGAAGCCCCAACGACCTCTGCAGAACCGCGTAGCCCTAACATCTGAATTCGCGTTTTTCCTTGATAGCGTTCACTGATAATGGAAATGGCCTTGGCATTAATCATCCCAACACCCAAACCAAAAAGAATCCGTGTTCCAAAAACAAAGGGGTAGGCTTGATACCAGAAAGGTGCGATTCCACTAAGAGATAATATTAGCAAGCCCAAACTAATCTGTAATCGCTCAGGAAATATTTTTTCTAAGAAACCATTTAGTAATAACATAATCATGATTCCAAAGGAAGGCAAGCTCGCCAAGAGCTCAATTTGTTCCTTAGGATAACCTTGATAATAGTCAAACATGGCTGGCAGAGCACTCGAGATGGAAAAGGATGTAATCAAAACGAGGGAGAGAGCCAAAATACTGGCCCGTTCTAAAAATTGTTTCATGAAATCTCTTTCTATATTTCTCTTAATCTTCTACTTTTTTGATAGTTATCAAACAGGCAAGAAAAGAAGAAGCCTCTTTGGTGTATAGACTCCTTCTTAAACTCGAAAATAAATCCCTTGTATCTTAGGATGACTTTCTCTTGATTTGCTTGATAAAGTAGAAGATAAATCCTGCCACCATATAGGCAACAAAGATAATCAGACACCACTTGAACACGACATCCCAACCCTTGCTCACATTCAAAAAGAAGTAAGGGAAGGGACTGACCTTAGAATTAGGAACATCAAGTTTCAGTACCAAGCCATTAAAAAGAGCAAAAATCATATAAAGCAAGGGTAAAATCGTCCACACAATTGGATCCCAAATCTTGTATTGACCCTGTTTGTCAAAAAAGAGGGTATCTGCTAAAAACCAGAGGGGAACGATATAGTGGCAAAGGAAATTTTCTAGGGTATAGAAATTAGTCGCAATAGGCGCTAATAGGAAATGGTAAATCACACAGGTAATCATGATACTCATGGTGACTCCACCTTTTAAGCGCAAAAGACTTGGTCTTTGCCAGTCTTCACCTAAACGGCTCATAACCTTTAGGAGATAGAGCGTAAAAATCGCGACTAAAAGGTTGGACAGAACCGTATAATAGAGCAACATCCCAAATCCACCATGCTTGGCGATTTCAAGGTAAACTCCCGTAAAAGCCGCTAGAAACAAGAAGATACGGCTATAAAATACAAGTTTATAGTGTTTTGACATGCTTAAATTTTCTTCACAAACTCTGATTTGAGTTTCATGGCACCAAAGCCATCAATTTTACAGTCGATATTGTGGTCGCCTTCTACGATGCGGATATTTTTCACGCGCGTCCCTTGTTTCAAATCTTTTGGCGCACCTTTTACTTTCAAGTCCTTGATGAGGGTTACAGTATCACCGTCAGCCAATTTATTCCCGTTGGCATCGATAGCAACAAGGCCCTCTTCTACATCTGCAACTTCAGCAGGATTCCACTCATAAGCACACTCTGGGCAAACCAGTAGGGCACCGTCTTCGTAGACATACTCTGAGTTACATTTTGGGCAATTTGGTAAGTTGTTCATGGTTTCTCCTTATCATCATTCACTATTCTTTGAAAATCAAAATTTCTCGAACAGCAACTATTATACCTTAAAATCAGCATTTTGACAAATGAGTCGCCGGAGAAGCAAAGAAAAAATCATGTAACTTTGTCTGCTACATGATTTTTAAAAGATAGTTTATCATGAGTAGTGATACAGAAACTCATGATAGAAAGGGATGCATTTATCTTACAAACCAGGTGCTTGTCCAAGTTCTGCCGCAAGCATCCAAACCGTTTTCTCAAGTTCAGCTTTAGCACCAACAAAGATATCGTTTGTCACATCATCACCTTCTTCATCAGTAACATCCAAAGCTTTTTGGAACAGAGTGATGAGATAACGATAAACATCTAGGACACGTTCCAAGCTTTCTTCAACACTACGGAATTCTCCTTCTTCTTCTTCGATTTCACTATGTTGAAGGAATTCTGTCAAAGTAGAGAATGGGCTGCCACCAAGTGTAATCAAGCGTTCGCTGATTTCGTCAAGATAGCCATCAAGGCTGTCCATGTATTCATCCATTTTTGGATGCCATACAAGGAAACCACGACCACGCATGTACCAGTGCACTTGGTGCAAGGCAACGTGGGCTACGTATAAATCAGCAACAGCTTGGTTCAAGACTTCCTTTGTTTTTGCCAATGCTACTGGCGCTGCTTTTGTTAATGATGTTACGTCTTTTACTGCTTCTTTTTTCAATTCTACCATTTTATTTTACCTCATTCATTATTATTTGTAACCACTTCTTAATGATTACTACCTTAGTATACTACTAAGTAAAACCAATAGCAAGCCAAATGACTCACATGAGAAAAGTTGCAATAGACTGATAATTTAAGAAAAGTTTGACATTATTTTATTAGCTGATTTAATCAGATTGGCTTGAAAATTGGCTATGGTAAAGATCATAATAAAAAACCTTTCGCTTGGAGTACACTTTCGTGATTTCCCTGCTAAATAATCTGTCCATCCTTAAGAACGAGAATCTTATTTGCTTCTTGAATGGTCGAAAGGCGGTGTGCAATGACAAAGCTGTTCCTTCCTTTCATCAATCGTTTCGTGATTTTTTGAATCAAGAGTTCCAAACGGGTATCAATAGAGGAAGTCGCTTCATCCAAAATGAGAATTTTAGGATTGTCTAGGAGAGCACGCACGATGCTCAACAGTTGTTTGTGCCCGAGGGAAATATTTCTTGACTCTTGATTCATCTCTATATTATAACCACCAGGAAGAGTTCGAATAAAATGGTCTACATTTGCTGCTTTGGTGGAAAAAAAGAAAGGACGATATTTGTCCTTTCTCGATTTTAGTTTTTCTTCAACCCAATAATGTTGATAAAGAGTCGATTATTTTACAAAGTCAAGCAATGCCAAGAAGCTTTCAGCTTCAAGTGACGCACCACCAACAAGGGCACCGTCAACGTCTGGGCAAGCCATGTATGAAGCAACGTTTTCAGGTTTAACAGAACCACCGTATTGAACACGAACTTTGTCTGCAACTTCTTGACCAAAGTCAGCAGCTACAACGTCACGAACAACTTTACACATTTTTTGTGCGTCGTCTTGTGAAGCTGATTTACCAGTACCGATAGCCCAGATTGGCTCATAAGCGATAACTGAGGCAGCAACTTGTTCAGCAGTCAATCCAGCCAATGCAGCAGATACTTGAGCACCTACAAACTCAGCAGCTTTACCAGCTTCGTAAGTTTCAAGTGACTCACCACAACAGATGATTGGAAGCATACCGTTTGCAAAGATTGCTTTTGCTTTTTTGTTGATATCTTCGTCAGTTTCATGGAAGTAGTCACGGCGTTCTGAGTGACCGATAACAACATAGTCAGTACCGATTTCTTTCAAAACTTGTGGGCTTGTTTCACCAGTGAAAGCACCTGCATTTTCAAAGTAGCAGTTTTGAGCAGCAACTTTAAGGTTTGAGCCTTTTGCAGCAGCAAGAACAGTTGTCAAATCAAGAGCTGGAGCTGCGATACCTGCTTCAACAAGATCTGATGAAGGAAGTTTTGATGCAACTGCTTCAACAAATGCTTTAGCTTCTTCTGGATTTTTGTTCATTTTCCAGTTACCAGCGATAAATGGTTTACGTGACATTTCACATACCTCTTTTTTCAATTTATTTTCTATTTATTTTATCACAATTAGACACAGCTTGCAAATCTTACTCGGATTTCAAGCTTGCTTCCAATGATTAATCCTTCCAGAGATCCATAGCATTTCTGAAATCTGTAGATACCTGTGTCAACTGAGGATTGCTTGCTTCTCTCTCTGCTCGTTTAGCCTCGATTTGAGCCACACTCTTGACACCTTCATGGCGCCAGTTTCTTAAAATCGCCTGAATGTACTTCCAGTTTGGTTTTCCATTCAAAACCGCTTCACGAAGAGCTTCCTTAATCAAGTCAGCACTGGTTCCATCTTCCTTTAGTGTCTTGGTCAAATCCTCAATCTCAAAAGGCGTCAACAAGCGCCCCAACTCCTGTTGGAAGGTTTCCACCAAATCCTTGAGTTGATTTTGAGGTGTCAACTGATCTGAATTCGAATGAGCAACTCCAAACAAGTCATCCAAACGTTCCAAAGCTAAACTAGCATCAAAAAGCAATTCGATTTCACCATTTAATTCGATGGTTCGATACTGAAGCAGTCCCCTCTCCGTCAGATTGGAAATGGCCTGATTGACATCCGAAATCTCCTTGCCAATCCTTTCAGCAATCTGGCTTGGCGACATTTCATCCAAGCCTGTCGTATTTTGCAAATAGAAAAATTGCCAGACCAGAAAATCGTCGCTAGAAGGAAAGAGTTCCTTAAAATGCAAGAGCAGGGCACTCGGTAAAACCAAGTTCCCTGATTTAAAAGCGTCTAAATATGTCATAATTCCTCTTATAAATACCCAAATGCGGATGCATCATCTTCTATTTTTCTCCAGTCAAAAGGGGTTTCCTGATAGACCGCATAATTCACCCAGTTACTGAAAAAGAGGGCTGCTGATGAAGACCAACAAAGACAAGGTGTCTGATTAACATCATCATCCTTAAAGTAATTTTCTGGAATATGTGGGTCTAAACCTGCATCACGATCCCTAAAATACTCTTTTGCCAAGGTATCACGGTCATACTCCAAATGCCCAAAACTATAAATTTCTCGTAAATCCCGACTGGCCAAAATCGAAACCCCAACCTGCGGGCCCTCTGATAAAATCTCAAGATTGGTTTTATTTAAGACTTCTTCCTTAGAAATCTCCGTATGCCGAGAATGAGGGGATACGTAGCTATCGTCAAATCCTCTAAAGAGAAGATGCCCTTCCTTTAAAGTGTCCTGAGGATAGATACCCGATAACTTACTGTCCATCTGGTGTTTTTCCACTCCATAGCGAAGATAGAGTCCAGCCTGAGCTCCCCAACAGATATGAAGGGTCGAATAGACATGGGTCTTAGACCACTCAAGCACCTGGCTAAATTCCTCCCAATAGTCTACTTCCTCAAATGGTAAATGCTCAACTGGTGCCCCTGTGATAATCATCCCATCAAAATACTCATCCTTGACTTCTGGAAAAGTTTTATAAAAGGTCTCCATATGCTCTGCACGAGTCGTCTTGGAACGGTGACTCTCCATATAGAGAAAGTCTATGTCCAATTGCAAAGGAGTGTTTGCTAAATGCCGCAACAACTGGGTCTCTGTGACCACTTTTTTGGGCATTAGGTTTAAAATCAAAATTTTCAAGGGACGAATATCTTGGTGGGCCGCACGTTGATCATCCATGACAAAGATGTTCTCTGTCCGTAAAATCTCAACAGCTGGCAATTTTTTATCAATTCGAATCGGCATAACCCTCTCCTAACTGTACTCTTTCAGGAATCATTGCATATGTTTGAAACTCTTCGAAAATCAAATTCAAACCGCGTCAACGTTGCCTTGCCGTACTCAAGTACAGCCTACGGCTAGTTTCCTAGTTTGCTCTTTGATTTTCATTGAGTATGAAACTAAATCTCAAACACTTAGTCCTTTTATTATACTGCAAGAAGATATAGTTTTCAATTATAGTTTTTCTCTAACTAGCTATAGTCTATTTTTATATCCTAATGTAGAGAAAACAGCCCTAGGGACTGTTTTTCATTAATAATGCATAAGAACTTTGTAATCGTAGTCACCGATTTTTTCACGGCCGTTCAAGTCATCCAATTCAACAAGGAAGGCACAACCTGCTACAACACCACCAAGTTTTTCAATCATCTCGATGGTTGCCTTAACAGTTCCACCTGTTGCCAAGAGGTCATCTACGATAAGAACACGTTGACCTGGCTTGATGGCGTCAGCATGCATAGTCAAGGTATCAATACCGTACTCTTTTTCATAGTCAGCAGAAATGACTTCGCGTGGCAATTTACCTGGCTTACGAACAGGCGCAAAACCAATTCCTAACTCAAAGGCAACTGGGCAGCCCACGATAAAACCACGAGCCTCAGGTCCCACAATCATATCAATTTTCTTGTCAGTCGCATACTGAACAATTTCACGAACAGCATAGCTGTAAGCATTCCCATCAGCCATCAAAGGACTGATATCACGGAAGGTAATGCCTTCCTTAGGATAATTTTCAATTGTTGCAATGTAATCTTTTAAATTCATCTTTTTCTTTCTTTCAAAGTTTTTACTCTCTATTATAGCATATTTTTTAAGAAAGAAAAAAAGAAAAGTTAACTTCAATAATTATCTAACGATTTGACGATTTATAACTAGCCATCGCAATAAAACCCAATTTCTGTTTATTCTTAGCAAACATTTTATACATAGTTAAAAACTGCTTTCTATTCTCCTTTTTACAAGCATTTACGCAAATTTTCAACGTTCCTAGCCAACCTTCGTCATAAATCATACCTGATAATTTCATTAATGTCATTTCCCCAGTCAATACTTTCACATCACGATAACCTGATTCTATCATCACTTGCTCCCAACCATCTTGAGTTAAGGGACCTACATTTACATGAATTGCTTGTGATAATTCCTGTCTGACAGACTCTTTAGCTTCCTTAAGAAGCACATCATGTGTCAAGAGAAGGCCTCCAGGTTTTAAAACCCTTAGATATTCCATTACACATTTTTTCTTAGCTTGATCGGCTTGCATAGTCAGCATAGCTTCATTTATAACAATATCAAAACTAGCATCTTCATAAGGAAGTTTCATTGCATTGGCTCTTTCAAATCTGATCAAATGACCAACACCTGCCGTTTCAGCAGATTTTTTAGCCACTTCTAAGGCTTGTCCATCCATATCAATAGCAGTTATTTTGCAACCAAAACGCTGTGCCAACTCAATTGCTGTAGTTCCCCTATTGCAGGCAACTTCTAGTATTCTCTTTTCTTTTGAAAATCCTCCTTCCGCAATTAACCAATCTGTGGCACGTTTTCCACCTGGACGTAAGCGTTTTTTCCCCAGTTTTGCTAAAAACTTATGACCTGCTTCTGACATTTGAACACCTCTGTTTTTTCTTCATTATAACATAAAATGATATTGTCTGACAATTCTAATCTATTATTTGATAAACTAGAATCAAAAGCATACAAGCTGCCATGACTATAGCATAAATCTATTAATCACCTCTCTAGTTCTAATTCAATTGCTCACGTAGTTTACGCATATAGGTTACGACAACATATTTGTACTTTAGAGTTGCTGGCCTCCTTATCCGCTATCTACGCTTTACTATTACGTGCCTATTCGTATAGCCAAGATTTCTCTATCTCTTTCTCTGCCGATTATTATTTCCAACGTCAGACTTAAACAGTCTATCCTAATGCCGTTCGATCAGCTACTCACAATAGTCAGGCTTGGGAATCACTTTTGGGTTTACTAGTATATGGTACCCACAGAGGACTTACACCTCAGATGAACGAAATGCCCGTCGTAACTAAAAAAACGAGCACTTTCGTACTCGTTCTCTGATATAAACTACTGATTAAAGTGAGTTTACGTCAACTTTGATACCAACACCTTGAGTAGTTGTGATAGTCAAGTTTGTTACGTAAGTTCCTTTAGCTGTAGCTGGTTTTGCTTTTTGGATTGTTTCGTTGAAAGCTTTGAAGTTTTCAACCAATTTTTCAGCTTCAAATGATACTTTACCGATGATTGCTTGAACGTTACCTGCACGGTCAGCACGGTAAGTGATTTTACCACCTTTAGACTCTTCAACTGCTTTAGCAACATCCATAGTTACAGTACCAGTTTTAGGGTTTGGCATCAAGTTACGTGGCCCAAGGACACGTCCAAGACGTCCAACAAGAGCCATCATATCAGGTGTAGCGATAACTACGTCGAAGTCCAACCAACCGTCGTTGATTTTAGCAACAAGGTCATCTTCACCAACAAAGTCTGCACCAGCAGCTTTTGCTTCTTCAGCTTTTGCACCACGTGCGAAAACAAGAACGCGTGAAGTTTTACCAGTACCGTTTGGCAATACCATTGCTCCACGGATTTGTTGGTCAGCTTTTTTAACGTCGATGTTCAAGTTGTAAGCAACTTCTACAGTTGCGTCAAATTTTGCAAAGTTAGTTTCTTTTGCAAGTGCTACAGCTTCTTCTACGCTGTATGCTTTTGTGCTGTCGATTTTCTCAAGAGCAGCACGAAGTTGTTTGCTTTTTTTAGCCATTTTCTATTCTCCTTGTAAGTGGTTCAATCGATTTTCATCTCCCACGTCACTTCTCGAAATGATGAAGTCTTGCGGGTTATATTGGGGGTGTTATTGATTAGTCAACAACAGTGAATCCCATAGAACGAGCAGTACCTTCGATCATACGCATTGCAGACTCTACGTTTGCTGCGTTCAAATCTGGCATCTTAGTTTCTGCAATTTCTTGTACTTGTGCACGAGTAACTGTAGCAACTTTTGTTTTGTTAGGTGTACCTGATCCTTTTTCAACACCTGCAGCTTTTTTCAAAAGAACAGCAGCTGGTGGTGTTTTAGTGATAAAAGTAAATGATTTATCTTCGTAAACTGAGATAACAACTGGAATGATCATACCAGCTTGGTCAGCTGTACGAGCGTTGAACTCTTTTGTGAATCCCATGATGTTGATACCAGCTTGACCAAGAGCAGGTCCAACCGGTGGAGCTGGTGTAGCTTTACCAGCAGGGATTTGCAATTTTACAAGTTTTTCGACTTTTTTAGCCATTTTTAAATCCTCCTTTGTGGTTTTGGCGGTAATTAAAGATTTTTACCTCCCACAAGTATGCTTTACACATACTCATCTATTATACACTATTTATCTGGAATTGCAAGAGAAAAGTTTATTTTTTAATCGACGTAATCTCCACCTTCAAAGCCGAAATACTCTTCCAAACTGAGGCCACTAGCTGCAATCTCTTTAGCCTCTTTTCCGACATAACGAAGGTGCCATTCCTCAGCCATATAGCCTGTTTCCTTTTCCTTACCTTTAAGATAACGGACAACAAAACCATAATCAGCCGCATGGTCCAAGAGCCATTGGGCCGCTTTTTCTTCTGTCACCAAATCACCATTTGTCCCAATCACATCAAAGGCCAAGCCTGTCTGGTGCTCGCTATAGCCAGGGCGGGCAGAGTAACGGTCTGCTGCAGCCTTTCCATCTTTATTGACATAATCTTGATAGAGGTTAGTCTGAGTCTCGTAACTTCTAAAACCACTGTATTGATCACTAATTGGGAAGCCTGCCTCTTGCATCGCTTTGATGAGTTTGACCAACTCAGCCTTGGCTGTTGGATTTTCACCTGGATTGTAGTTTTTCGATAATGGATAGTGTTTATTTGCTACGATAATTTCATCGTATTTCCCTTGGATACTGTAGTAGTCACCCTTATTAACCACTTCTGCTTTTTTCTGGGTAGCTTCTTGAGACTTATTTCCGACTGTTCCATCAACTTTGGCTGTTTGTTCTGTCTTAGCTGCTCCATCTTCATTTTTTGCTTTTTCTTGTGAACAAGCTGCTAGACCCAAGGCTAGCAAGGCTGTCAAGATAAGGTATCTTTTCTTCATTTCTACTCCTTTATTTCTAATAGGTTGTCTACTTCTGGCGATAAACAATTGACTAATTTTTTAATCTCATCCGGTTTTGCTTGGCAGGTTTCTGCTGTCATTTCTTCAAAGGGAACCCACCAGACTGGCCCACGCCCCTTGAGACCGTGACCATTCATGTCACCTCTTCGTCTAGGAAAAAGATGCCAATGAAGATGGGCATCACCATTTCCTAGCAGTTCGATATTCATTTTCTCAGCAGCAAAGGCCTTAGCAACCGCCTCTTGGACTAAACTCATTTCCTCTAGAAAACGGATTCTAGTTTCCTTCTCTAAATGATGCAATTCGGTGACATGTTCCTTGGCTAGAAAGAGACTATAGCCTGCAAAATACTGGTGGTCTCCAATCACAAGATAGCCTGTTTCCAACTCTTTGACAAAATAGGGATTTTCTCCCTTCTTGATGAGTTCAATTCTCTGGCAAATCAGGCACATATTAGTCCACCAACGTGCTCTTAAGGTAAGCATCCACCATACGCTCTGTTGCAACCACCGAGTCAATATGGGTACGCTCATAAGAATGACTAGACTCGATACCAGCACCGAGAAGGGCGTGTTTGACTTCTGCCCCTGCAGACATAGCTGCTGAAGCGTCCGAACCATAAAATGGATAGATATCCAGCTTAAATGGAATATCTTGCTCTTTAGCCAAAGCAACCAAGTGTTGACGGAAGTCATAGTGATAAGGTCCAGAAGCATCCTTGACACAGATAGACACTGTATCTTCGTCTGTTTGCTGGTCATCTCCCATAGCTCCCATATCCACAGCCAGATATTCTACTACCTGAGCAGGAATGTTAGAATTAGCACCGTGTCCCACTTCTTCAAAGACTGAAAAAGCAAAATGGGTTGTTACTGGCAATTCAATCTTCTCTTCCTTATAAATACGAAGCAGGTTAAGCAAAATCGCTGCGCTGACCTTATCGTCCAAATGACGAGACTTGATAAAACCTGTCTCTGTCACGACAGTTCGTGGGTCAAAGCTGATAAAATCACCGACCTCAATACCAAGAGCACGAGTTTCTTTTTCACTGGTTACTTTTGCATCCAAACGCACTTCCATATTGTCCTGCGTGCGTTCTGCAGTTCCTGCATCCTTATAGACATGGCAAGAAGTCTGGTGGATGAGGATGGTTCCTGATACTTTTTCACCTGTGCTAGCCACATGAACGGTACAGTTTTCTCCTTCAATCATGTTCCAAGGGAAACTACCGATACGGTCCATTTTGAGACGGCCATCTGATTTGACAGCACGGACAATAGCACCCAGCGTATCCACATGGGCAGTCACATAGCGATGCTCCTCATCATTTTGACCTTTGATGGTCACATTGACACCACCCTTAGCTGTGCGAACCGGCTGGTAACCAAAACCTTCTAGAGTCTTGACTAAATAGTCCGAAATCTCCCGAGTGAAGCCCGTTGGCGACGCAATGGCTGTCAGTTCTTTGATATATTCTACTGTTTGATTCATTTCTTCACCTCTTTTGCTACCTATTATAACACATTTATCATCGGATAAAAAAAGAAAATCACTCCTGTAGACTTGGCTACAAAAGTGATTTTAGTGATTATTCCATTTCAAAAACATCGCTTTCTTGCTTGTTTGGTAGAACCAATGAGAGCAAGATTCCAACAATGGCTGGTACCAACCATGGGAGTGATGCTTTAGCAAAAGGAAGAGCGTTGACAAAGTTTGCAAGAAACTCAACCTTAAACGAGCTTCCTAGTACGCTTGCAATGGCAATAGCTGTAACCACAGCAATTGTCAATTGCATACCAGGTTTTGAAAGGGCAACAAATTTGTTGACAATGACAATCATAACGATGGCAATCGTGATTGGGTACAAAATAACCAGTACTGGAATTGAGTACTTGATAATCGCATCAAGACCCAAATTAGCAATAGCAAAGCCAATCAAGGTAAAGGCGGTCGCATAAACCTTGTAGCTGATTTGCGGGAAGCGTTCATTAAAGAACTCAGCTGTAGACACAATCAAACCAACTGTTGTTGTGAAGCAGGTTACGGTAACCATAGCTGCAAGGAAGAGTTGAGCTGTTGAGCCAAAGATTTCTTGAGTGGCTTGTGACAAGATGTAAACACCTGGTGTTCCACCCTTCATCGCTTCAGCTGGTACTGGGAAATGATTTCCAAGGAAACCTAAACCAATGTAAAGAGCACTGAAGGCAAGGGCAACAACGATACCAACCACCCAAATAGTTGAAATGTATTCTTTCTTACTTGAAAATCCAAGTTGTTTCAAGGTTTGAACTGCGATTACACTGAAGGCAACTGAGGCAAGGGCGTCCAAGGTATTGTAACCTTCTAAGAAACCTGTACCAAAGGCAGAAGCTTGATAAGCAGCTGAAGCAGCTTGAGGACTTGTTCCACCGTATTTAATAGCTCCTAAAACAACCAAGATAACAATCAATATTGCAAAGACTGGTGTTAAAATACGGCCGATACGGTCCAAGATTTTTGATGGATTAAGCGAAATTAGATAAGCTGCTGCAAAATACAGAACTGTAAAGACAATCAAACCAAGACCTTTATTGGCATCCGACAAAAGAGGGCTAATCCCTACTTCGTAAGCTGTTGTAGCTGTACGTGGGATAGCAAAGAATGGACCGATTGACAAGTAAAGGACTGAGAGGTAAAGAGTCGCAAACCAAGGCGCTATCTTTGTTGAAATCTCGTAGATATATCCTTTAGGATTTAGCGTTCCAATAATAAGAGTCAAGACGGCGATACCGACGCCTGAAAAGACAAAACCTGCGATAGCAGGAAGAAAATGTTCTCCAGATAGAGCACCTAGAGAAGGCGGAAAAATCAAGTTCCCCGCACCAAAAAATATTCCAAACAGGAGTAAACCTGTTAGGGCACCTTTTTTAGCCATGAAAATCTCCTTCATATTTATAAAATACTGACCTAGTATATCATGAATAGGAGTATGAAAAAAGCTTCACGAAGTAAATATTGAATGTTTTCAAGATTCTTAAAAATGAGAATTGTCTAAAAATAAAATCCCCTACCCAGTCCACACCAAGTAGGAGAAAATTCTAATGTTTACAGTTCTTCAAAGGCCATCATGCCACCTTGGACATTGATAACCTCATAACCTTGTTCTGATAAGAATTGGCAAGCACGCGCCGATCTCATTCCAGATTTACAAATAACATAATGTAACTGGTCCTTGTCCAATTGATCATAAGTATCAGCTAATTGACTCAGAGGAAGATTCTGGGCACCTTCTAAACGAAGAGCTTCAAACTCATCCACTTCTCTCACGTCTACTAGAGAAAGTTGGTCATTTTGGTAAAGCTGGTAAAATGCGTCAAAGGTTATTTCTTTCATTTTTTTCTCCTAATACTCTTCGAAAATCAAATTCAAACCACGTCAGCGTAGCCTTACCGTACTCAAGTACAGCCTGCGGCTAGCTTCCTAGTTTGCTCTTTGATTTTCATTGA
>NZ_JVJI01000113.1:0-10080 GCF_001072665.1 Streptococcus pseudopneumoniae
CATGTGTTTCAAGGTTGTCAAACCATAGAAGACCGCATCTGTGTCTTTTCCGACGATGGAAATCGAGTTATCCTTGATGGTCAGAGCATAGGCATCAATCTTATCAAAGAGACCTGCTGAAACGTTAGACAAGTTTTGTTCTGCTTGTGAGCCTCGTCCATGCACACCCAGATAGATATTAGTTGCGCCAGCAACTGCTGATTGACTAGTAGTATAGGATACTTGATTGTCCTGCAAGACACTCTTCAAGCGATTACGAGTATAGATATCGAGTTGATCTCCCATTACCAGATTGACTTGCTTACGGAGAGCTGTTACTCCTTCTCCATAAGTCACTTTTTGTGGAGTTGGGAAAACCTTATACTCTTTCTTGAGATAATCTGTACTCTTGCTGGCAGCTGCAATACTATCTTCGCTAGCTGGTTTGCTTGCAGTGAATTGATCTGCCAGTTCAACCGTTCCATCACCTGTTTGCTCTACTTTTGGAGTTTCAGGTGTAGATGGTTGACTTAGTTTAGAGATTACTTTATCATTTTGTCCTCCACTCATAGCTTCAGACGGCTTTGTTTCATTCTCTTGAGTTCTAGGTACTTCAGCCGGTTTGGGATTATTCGTCGCATCAGTAGAGCCAATAGTTTCTGTATTTTCTCCATTTCCAACAGTCGAGCTGGCTTCCTTCCCCGAATTTTCTTCTGCTTTCTTCAAAACCGCCGCAAGTTCATCAGGTAACTTTTCAAATGGCTGAGCTTGAGTTATAGTTCCCTCTTTATCTACCACACCACCTGTTTCTGCAGCCTCTACTAGATTAAAACCAAAGATACTAGCACCAATCATAACAGAAGCTACTCCAATAGCCAATTTACGAATACTGTAATGACAACGTTTATTGAAAAAATTTTTATCCATCTTTATCTTATCTCCTTTCGTCCAAACACGAAAGTAAACGATTTCATTTTTAATAGTAAAGACAGAGAGGCCTAATCGGTCCTCTCCATCTCTTCGACTCATTTATCGATTCATTTTTTCTCTTCTATTAATCTATACAAATAGAATAGTATTAGGTGCACAAACTAATCCTCTTTGCGTTTTGCAGTTAATAAAGCTGCTGACAAGGCCAAGGTAACACCTGCCAAGAAGATAGCTGTTTCTGACTGTTTTTCACCAGTTTCTGGCAATCTCTTGTCTTCCTTGGCAACTTGAACTGGTGCTTCTGGATTCTGAGATTTTTCTACCGAACTTAGTTTAAACTCTGGTTTTTCTACTGTCGGTGCTGGTTGATTACCTACTGTAGCTAGAACACCACGGTACTCTGGAAGTTCATGTTTCAAAGCCATTACTGCATTAACGCCACCCTTAAATTCAGGTTTCTCAACGCTTGGTGCCGCTTGATCTCCTACAGTGGCAAGAATTCCTGTGTATTCTGGAACTTCATTGACTGCTGCTTCTACAAAGTTAGCACCACCTTTAAATTCTGGAACTTCATTGACGGCAGCTTCTACAAAGTTAGCACCGCCTTTGAATTCTGGAACTTCGTTGACGGCTGCTTCTACAAAGTTAGCTCCGCCTTTGAATTCTGGGACTTCGTTGACTACTGCTTCTACAAAGTTAGCACCGCCTTTGAATTCTGGAACTTCGTTGACTGGCGCAGGTTCCTCACCCTTACTATTTGAAATAGATTGTTTTACCCCTACCTCAATAATACGATCTTGAGCTTTTCTTTGTTCAGTATGAACAAGAGTTCTAGTAGTTCCTGATACTTGAATATAGTCAACTTTTTCTCCATCTTGTCCTTCAGAAACTACACGACGTTGACCTTGAGAAAGTTCAGGATTTTCACGAATAATTTCTTTAAACGGAAGTGGAGTCTTTTCAATTTCCAAACTTGGAGCTTCTGCAACTAAGTTCTTAACGCCTTCTGTCGGTGTTGTTTGGAAGGTAGACTTAAAGTGTAAACGATATTCTTTCACCAGATTTCCATCTTTGGAAATAAGACGCACAAGTGTTGGAAGATTTGTATTTCCATGATCCACAACTGTGACTACTCCATGTCCACTAGTTGTCGCAGTGACTTTTGGTTTGGATCCCATTGTTGTTAGGGTGTACTCTGTCACATTTGGATCAAAGTTTTCCAATGCTTTTCCATCAATCGAAATAGTCGCTGATGGTGTTTCGACTTCTACTCCCTTGCCTGCAGAGTAGGCTGTAAATTCTACAAGTGCTAGACCATTAGTAGTAGCCTTACGAGTCATACGCGCACGAATAGCTGTTGTTTGAACTGGATCAAAGTTAAACTCGATTGGTTTACCAGCCACTAATTCTCCAGAAGCCTTGTAAGGAATTGGTGCCCAATTTTCTGCCTTGTTGAATGGATGGTCAGCATTTTCTTCATAACGAGAAATCGTACTTGGTTCTGTAAAGGCAGGGCCAATATATCTTTCTAGAACCATTTTCTCTGGGGCATCTGTTCCACTATCTTTAAAGAACTGAATGGATACTTTTCCAATAGACTGAGAGGCAATTTTACCGTCTTTCTTAAAGAGTAGTCCGACAGAAGTTTCTTCATTTTTTGGAGTACGAGACCAGTTTGTCCAACGTCCATCTTCATTGTATTTTCCATCATTGATATAGAAAATTCGATCATGTGAAGCTGCTTGTGTATCATTCGTTGTCGAAGCAAAGGCTTTAGAATCCGTTTCATTGTTGCTTGGATTTTCTGAGATGACTTGATTTCCTTTAGCTACAACTGTCACCTGCATTTTAGTCGTTAGATTTGTACCAATGACATGACCGGTAATTTCAAATGTTCCCTCATGCTCTGTCGCATGTTCAGGAATAGCATCCCACTTCACTGCAAGTTTAGCAGTAGTCCAAGTATTTGAAGTTGGATAATAAACAGTGACTTCTGATGGAAGCTGAAGGGTATCTCCGAGCTTCAAAGTAGTTGCACCATTTTCAGCTGCTAAAGGTAGACTTGTATCTTTTTCATCATTACGGTAGATCCGATATTCTTTTAAAATAGTACCATCTTCAGCCTTCAAAATAAGACGTGTCGCACCTTTTGGACTTGTTGCTGGAACAAGAGTAACCAAACCATTGTTGCTAGCTGTTGCAGTAATTTCCTTGCTAGATTGAGGAATATAATAATCTGTTTTCGATGGATTAAAGTGTTCAAGATCCTTGCCATCTACTTTGATAGAAATATCTGAACTTGTTTCACTTAAGACCTTGTTTCCAAGGATAGTTAGCTCTGTCAGACCAACTCCCGCAGTACCTTCAGCCTTTTTCATTCGAAGACGAACAGCATAGGTTTCTACCTTGTCAAAGGTAAAGTGATTGGTTTGAGTTGCAGATAGCTGGCTTGGAGCATGTAAGTTTTCAACTGCCTTCCAGTTGGCTGGATTATTAAATGGATGATTAGTATCACGCTGAGCATTGCTGACATCACTTGGTAAATCTGGAATTTCTTTACCTACATAATATTCAACTACATATTCTTTTGGAAGACCAATTGCTCCATCAGTATAGAAATCAACTGATAAATTGTTGACAAAACGTTTCGTCAAGTCTCCTGAATTACCAAACAAGATAGAAGCCCAGTCATTATCTGTATTTGTTCTCCAAGTAGTCCATCTATTTTTAGCATCTGTTGGCGTTCTTGACACAGTCAGGTCGTTCAAGGTATTAGCTGAATCATCTCCTCCTGTATTGGAAACAATAGCAGCTGGCAATTGTGACCCTGTCCATTGTTTAGAGATATTATTTCCAGCAACAACTTGACTAGACACTCGAACATGAGCTTTAGTGGTAAGATTGCTACCCACTAAACGACCATTGATTTCATAGACTCCTTCTGTTTGACTAAAGTTTTCTGAAACCTGATCCCAAACTACATCTTTGTAGATAGTTGTTCCGTTAGAATGGTAAGCACGCACATTGGCTGGCAATTGAACCGTCTCACCCTTAGGAACTGTGAGACTGATTTCCTCTGCAACTTGCAATCCTTCAACCGTTACAGTCGCTTGAGCTTTAATATCTGTACCTTCTACGTGGCCTTTAAGGGTAAAGCTATGATAGCGACCCAATTCTTTTTCATCTACCTTGTCCCAAGTTACAGATACTTTGCGTGGCAAGCCCTTATCAAATTCTGCCCCAACTTCTTTAGGTAGATTCGGTTGCTGATTAATATCTGTAGAAATAGATACAGGATGAAGTTTCACAATCTTCTTGCTGACTTTATTTTCTTTAATCACTACTTCAGTAGTTACAGATTCTGTTTTCTCTGTTTGATTATCGATCCGAGGTGTCAAAATCACTCTTCCCTTAGTATAGAGCAACAAGTTCTGTCCATTCACCTCAAGATACCCACCATCAGATGACTTAGCTTCTAGGTGAATATCTGAAGCTGAAAATTCTGTTTGAGAACCATCCTCATAACTACCAATGACACGATAAGTTAAGACCTGATCTTCAGTAGCAGTTTCTTTTCCTTCCACAACTACTTCCAAACGTTTCAAGGCAGGAGCTTCCTTCACAAACTGAATTAGGTAAGTTTGAACCAAGTCACCCTTTTGGTCACTCAAGAAGACAGAGGCCTGATAACCATTATAAGCAGAAGCTTGCTGAACAGTTACTTGATAACCAGTAGTCTGAGCCCCAACACTTGGAATTGTTCCAGTGTAAGGAAGAGATACACGATAATAAGTCTTGCCAGACTCGAAGTTCTCAAGAGCTTTATCCCCAACAGTAAGTCCTGTAATGCTACTTGTTGTTTCCTTATTGCTTGCGATAAAGGTTGCCGTAACTTCATGACCATCATCTACTAATTTACCAGTAGCTTCCGTACGTCCACCTTCTTTTGTCAAGGCAGAAGGATCTTTCAAGGTCCATGAGACAACATCTGTATCAATCAAGCTACCATCTGTCAAAACAGCTGTGACCGTTTTATCCAAATCTGCTGCAGTTGTACCAACTGGTACTGTAGCAACTTTTGGTAACCATCTATCTAAGGCAATCACTTTTACAAGGGCCTCAGCTTTGCTTTCCAAACCTTCTACACGTCCAGATACTTTTTTCTCACCTGCACTTGTAAGCAAGTCAGCTGGCATGTCCCATGTTACAGTCTTTTCCTCAACACTACCGTCGCTATAAATAGCTGTTACTGTTTGAGGCAATTCAGGATTTGTCGTCACATCAGTTGTTGCTTTTACAGGAGCAAAGGTTACAAAATGACGGTTTTCTTTCTTACCAGACACAGTTGCGACCGTTGCGCTATCAGAAGTTAAACCAGCAGAATCTGCATAAAGAGTAAATTTACCTTCTTTCTCTGTTGATTTTACAATGACAACTCCTTTACCATTGAAAGCACGTCTTTGCCATGTTCCATCTGCTTGAGCTTTGTAGCGCTCACGGCTAGCTTGTTCTCCATTATCCACACCAACAATTTGTCCCTGACCATGAAGATTGAAATGAACAAGATTATTCGCTGTCGGAACCACATTCCCATCGCCATCCACAATCTCATAATGGATGTAGGATAGGTCTTTTCCATCTGCAGTGATAACATGCTCTTCTTTAGTCAGACGAACCCTTGCTGGCTCCCCAGCAGTTGTCACACTATCACGCGCAATTTCATTGCCTTTTTCATCTCGAGCAATCGCAGTCAGTGTGCCGGGTTGGTATTTCACAAGCCACTCGAGATACAATTCACTTGGCTTAGCTCCCTCATGATATGGACGTCCATCTTCTGTCGTTTTCTTAGTAAATTCCTTCTTACCAAGCGACTCTCCATTTAAGAATAATTCGACACTTGCAGCATTTGAGAAGGTACGAACCGGAACCTTTCCATCGACTAGCATCTTGCGATCCTTAAGTGTCTCTTCAGTCCAGTTCCAATGTGGTAAAATACGTACAGTTGGCTTTTCTTTAGCACTATACCACTCACTGCGATAAAGGTAGAAATCATTTTTTGGTAAACCAGCCGTATCGATGATACCAAAGTAAGAGCTTTTTACAGGTGTATTATCTTGGTTATGCCATGGAGTTGGTTCACCAATATAATCAAACCCAGTCCAGATAAATTGTCCGGCATAGCCAGCGCGATCACGGTCAAAAGTCCATGACTCAGTAGCTGTTCTTCCCCACCCAACACGGTCGTTACCATAATCAGATTGTTCATAGTGACGATTTGGACGGTTATCGTGTCCAAGGATTTGAGCAGGATTGTAATAAGAATCACGCGTTCTAGTAGCTGAAGAGGTTTCAGAACCATAAATGAGCCAGTCTGGATGCGCTCTACGAACCGCATCATAAAAACGTTCACCATAGTTCATACCGACAGCATCCATGATTTCTGCGAGTTTCAAGAAATCACCTGTCGCTGCACGACTAAATTTATTTTCACCCATGGTGACATAACGCTCAGTATCAATCGCCTTGATAATAGCCTTCAGACGCTTAGCAGTTTCGATAGAGCGAGGACTACCATTTGCCTCTTCTACCTCATTTCCAAGAGACCACATGACGATAGACGGATTGTTCTTATCACGTTCTACCATTGTTCTAAGATCAAAATCAGACCACTTCTCACCCTTCTTAGCTTCAGGATGGGTTGCATCTTGATCAAAGAAACGTCCATAGTCATAAGTCTTCTTACCACCATACCAAGTATCAAAAGCTTCCTCTTGAACCAAAAGACCTAAACTTGCTGCAGCATCAAGTAACTGAGGACTAGCTGGATTGTGGGTTGTTCGAATAGAGTTAACCCCCATATCTTTCAGGAGTTTTAATTTACGATAGGTAGCCTTATAATTTTCTTCTGCACCCAAAGCTCCATTGTCATGGTGAATACTTACTCCGTGGAATTTCATGCGTTCACCATTCAGAGAGAAACCATCCTTAGCAGTCCAATTAAAATAGCGGTAACCAAATGTATCTTCTGTTACATCAACTAGTTGACCTTCTTTATAAACCTTTGTTTTCAAAACATACAGTTGAGGATGATAACTTTTTGTCGTCCAAAGAGTTGGTTTATTAACTAGGATTGTTTGTCTGAAATCTGCAACTTCATTTTCTGCTAAATTCTTCGTTTCAGAGCGCACTAATTCTGAAACAACCTTACCTTCCTTAGTGAAAATTTGTTGTTCCACAAAGACTTTAGCAGCCTTCTTATCCGTATTTTTAATCTTACTTTGAACCTGTGTTTCAACATTCCCTTCTTTTTGCTCAGCAAGTTTTGGAGTAGTGATATGATTACCATTTTCGGCAACATGGACTTTATCACGATAACTAAGAGTTACATCACGATAAATCCCACTTCCTGAATACCAACGACTACTTGGTTGCTTATTGGTCACTTGAACAGTAATTGAATTTTCACTACCATCCTTGTTTAAAAATTCTGTGATATCATATGAAAAATGATTATAGCCACTTGGATAATGTCCTACAAATTTACCATTTACATAGACCTTTGAATCCATGTAAACACCATCAAAATTGATACGAACATCCTTATTCTTGTCTGCTTCATTTAATGTGAAAGTCTTACGATACCAAGCTGTTCCACCATTTAACTGGCCACCTTCATTACGCGCGGGAGACTTATGGTCGAAATCAAAATAAATGCTCCAATCATGTGGAAGATTCAATTTAGACCAATCATGAACATCCACATCTTTTTTTGAAAAATCTCCTTGGGCATTTAGTTTAAAATACCAATCTTTATTAAAATCTTGTTTTCGCTCCGATAATAGTTGTTTTTCCTTTTCAACTTCAGCTTTGTTTGACTCTCCAGATAGTGCTTGCGATTTTTCAGAAGAAGGTTTAATCTCTGTGTCTGCTTTCACTTGGTCCTTTTCAGAAGTTTTTTTAGAATCCTCTTTTACTTCGGTTCCAGCTGTTACTGCAGATTCAACAGGCTTTGGATTTGCCTCTTCAGATTTCTGTTTGTCCTCAGCCTTGGTTCCTTCTTCTACTTTATTTGGAGTTTCCACTTTAGGACTAGCCAATTCATGACTACCATCGTTAGCAGGTCTAGTAGTTTCTGTATCCTTAGTCACTTTATCTTCTGCCGACTCAGCTTTGGGTTTTACAAACTCACGCCCACCATTCTCATCAGCCTTTGCGATAGCAGCTGCCACATCATCGGGAAGCTTGTCTAAAGGTTGAGCTTGATGAACAGTTGTTTCTTCTGTTTGAGCATTGGATGAAGCCAACTCCTCAGCTTGTACAGCTGATATACCAAATATACTAGCCCCAATCATTACAGATGCCGCACCTATTGCAAATTTACGAATGCTATAATGACAACGTTTATCAAAAGGTCTTTTGTTCATTAAAATCCTCATTTCTTTTTCTTGATACAAAGTAAGCGTTTACTTTTTTTAAAAAAATGACCTCCTTCTGAATACACAAACAAGTACCAAGTTCGATAATATATTTTATATATTGAATATATCAAAACGCGCCTAAAATTGCAATCATTTTCCATCAATTTAACCTAATAAAATGGTATGCAAGATAAGTTCATTCAAAAGGAATAGGTGCAATGAAAGTAGCTTTCTATTCTAGACTCTTTCTGATACAAATTTCATTCCATTAATAGCATTTTCATACTTCAAATTTATAGTTTATGGACTCATATCATTTTAGACTGCATTATATAAAAAGAAGGTAAAACATTATTCTACCTTCTTTTTTCCTATTTTCTATCCAATGTCCGAAGTGCTGCTTGATAAGTTTGCTCCATCAGCATGGTAATGGTCATAGGACCTACACCTCCAGGAACTGGCGTAATATGGCTAGCAAGTGGGGCAACTGCCTCATAATCAACATCCCCACAGAGCTTCCCATTTTCATCGCGGTTCATCCCGACATCAATGACAACCGCACCAGGTTTGACAAAGTCAGCAGTCACAAACTTGGCACGACCGATTGCGACCACCAGAATATCTGCTTTAGCAGCCACCTTGGCAAGATTATGAGTCCGTGAGTGGGTCAAAGTCACTGTAGCATTCTTTGCCAAAAGAAGTTGGGCCATAGGTTTTCCAACGATATTGGAACGACCGATGACGACCGCATTTTTACCTTCCAAGTCAATCCCATATTCATGAAACATTTCCATAATTCCTGCAGGTGTCGAAGGAATCATGACTGGATGACCTGACCAAAGACGCCCCATGTTTAGCGGATGAAAACCATCCACATCCTTTTCTGGGTCAATGGCTAATAAAACCGCCTCTTCATCAATATGTTTTGGCAATGGTAACTGAACCAATATCCCGTGCCATTCTGAATCTTGATTGTATTTGGCAATCAAGTTTAACAATTCCTCTTGGGTAATGGTTTCTGGAACTCGGACTACTTCACTACGAAAACCAGCTGCAAGGGCAGAACGTTCCTTATTTCGAACGTAGACTTGGCTGGCAGGGTTGTCCCCAACCAAAATCACCACCAAACCAGGTACTAAACCTGTTTCTTCCTTTAATCTTGCAGTCTTTTCAGCCAGCTGTCCTTGTAACTTAGCTGCTAGAGCCTTCCCATCAATAATCTGTGTCATATCACTTCTCTTTTCTTTCAAATATCTTCCATTATACCAAAAACTGTTAGTCCCCTCTAACACTTCTTTCCTAGGCAATCCTATAGTTTCAAACTATAAGAAAAAGGAGCGGATATTCCATCCAACTCCTTATTCTTATTAGAAAATCTAATTAGATTTAATCTTCTTTTTTCTTACGAGCAAGAAGTCCAAACCCTCCTAGTGCTCCAAGAAGTCCGAGCGATGCTAGACTAGCGTTAGCTTCTGTACCTGTGTTAGGCAACTCTTTTTGACCTTCAACATATTTAGGTGTTTCTTGTTTAGAAGGTTTAGAAGGTTGAGCTGGTTTAGCAGGTTTTTCTACTTCCCTAGGATTTGGAACATAGTTAATTGGTGTATCCTCACCTGGGTTAGTTGGAACATTTGGTACTTCATATCCTTTAGTTGGATCGTTTGGATCTACTGGTTTCAACGGATTACCGTCTTTATCCTTAGGTGTGTATCCTGGCACGTACGGAAGAACTGGTTTATCCTTGCCTGGTTTG
>NZ_JVJI01000114.1:0-86284 GCF_001072665.1 Streptococcus pseudopneumoniae
ATAAGAAAATAAATCTGAAACATTAAATTTAAGGTAGTCGCTGGTCAGTATAGTCTGTTCTGGCTGGCGACTCCATTGTTAAAGAGTATAAAGACTTTAGATTTTATGAAGTTTAAAAATAGGAACAGTAAATCGAACTGCTCCTATTTTTGTGCTAAGTAAGTTGTTGTATTCTTGTAAGAATATCGGTAGATTAGCGGATTTTCATCTATGGTACTTACCTCAAATATGAAGAAGTGATCGCGGTTATCTTTAGACTTCTCCTTATTCAGGACAAAGTAATTCTTACATGAAGTCGCCATTGTTTTGAGGATATCATCGGTCAGGAAGGTCAATGGAATATTCATGTTGGAGTAGCGGTAGAAGTCACGTTCAAAATCTTGGTAGCTCTCGCTGTAATAGTCCATTTGTAGGTGATTACGCTGAAACTCAAGCTGATTCATAGAGCACCTCCTCTACAAGTTCAATACTAACAATGTCTTTCAATTTCAAATTAATGTGACCTGTTGGAGTTTTTATCAAAATGAAATCTTTATTCAGACTTGGTATTGTTCCAGTATAAGAAACACGCTTGTTTTTTTCAACGACATGAATGCGCGTGTTCAGTTGCCCAGCATAAACTTGACTGAGGAGTAATAATTTCTTCTCCAGTGACAAATCTGACATATACGTTACTTTGTTTGCATCGTCAGTGAGTGCTGATGTATGCTCAGATAGGAAAAAGCCCATCCATTTTTGCATCTTAGTATCCTGGTACTCTCTTGCTGACTGAAATGGCAAGTATGAACGATCAATCATTTTAATCCCTCCAATCCACCAGCGGAATGACCGCCGATAAGTTTACTACGTTCAATATTTCTGGAACCTTCGGTTAGGACGGTTCCTTTTTGAATAGCTAAAAAGCCAAACTGTTCTCTGACAACATCAATTGCTGTCTGAAGTCTATTTTCTTTTTCAATTTCTTCTACATCATGCAAAATGAGGACAACCCTTTTACTACCAAGGTGTTCTGTGCAGAATGCGGTTCAGCTTTTGGACGTAAGAACTGGACGACCAGTCGTGGCAAACGTAAAGTTTGGCAGTGTAACAACCGTTATAAGGTAAAGGGACAGATTGGTTGTCAGAATAACCATATCGATGAGGGAACACTAGAGAAAGCTGTAATGATGGCAGTTAAACTACTGAGTGAGAATATGGATTTGTTGCATGGAAAGTGGAATAAGATCTTGGAAGAAAACCAGTTATTAGAAAAGCATTACAGTGTGTTACTGGCTGAATTGATAAATAAGGAGTGTTGGGAATATGATTCCTTTGAGATGTGTCAGGTACTAGATAGTATTTTGATTTCGGAGGATGGACAGATAACCGTTAGATTTTTGGAAGGAACAGAAGTTGATTTATAAGGCTGTAGGCATAGTATAGTTCACTATGTTTGCAGCCTTTTTTCTTGTTTAGTGGTATAATTATATGTAGGATTTTTTTAATATCGGTTACTTTTTATGAATTAACCAAAAAACTAAAATGGAGTTGTTTTATAATGAGATATTCTGAAGAAGCATTACAATCATGGATTAAGCCGTTATCTGCCACTGAAGAAACACGGGTTGAAAATACTATTGGAATGATTAAAGATGCAATAGAAAGGAGTGGGCTCTCTTCAAAGTATGAATATGAAATTTTTGCCCAAGGTTCTTATGCAAATAATACGAATGTAAAGAAAAATAGCGACATTGATATCTGTATCATGGTGAAATCTTTATTTTATTGTGAGTATGTAGATGGGTTATCGGACCTAGACTATAATTACTCTAGTAGCAGCACCAATGCTAATGTATTTAAAAACGAAGTGATTAAAGCGTTAATTTCAAAATTTGGTGCAGAATCAGTTTCTATTGGCAATAAGTGTATCAATATTAATTCTAACTCATATCACGTAAATGCAGATGTAGTCCCATGTTTTCAATATCGAAATTATAGATATATTGGTAGCAGGTCATCTGAAAAATTTGTTGAAGGCATCAAATTTTTTACCTCAAACGGAAATTATGAAGTAATTAATTATCCTAAAGTTCATATACAAAATGGTATCTCTAAGAATAAATCTACTCACTATAAATATAAATATTTAGTTAGTATTATGAAGCATATTAAGAACGAGATGCAGGAGCTAGGATTGACAAACGAACGCATTTCTTCATATTTGATAGAATGTTTGGTCTGGAATATACCTGAACAGATGTTTTTCAATAGTAATAGCTACACAGGGTTGTTACAGCAAGCGTTATATTACATAGTGTCTCAAGTGAATTTAAATTGGGTTGAAGTAAGTGGAATGTATTACCTTTTTCGTTCAGAGAAGAAATGGAATTTACAGGATACAAAAACTTTTTTAGTTAGAATGATTGAATTTTTGGATTATAAATAAAACTTATGAATGAACAGCAGAAAAAATTTTTGAATATTACAATATGGGTTTTTGCAATTTGCTTGTTATTAAGATTGTTAATAAGTGGCCAAGAGATTGCAGTGAATCTTAAATCTGATATTTTGGCATTGGTATATTCAGCCGTTGGGTATATTGGTGAAGCTATATCAGTTACAGCAATTATTATGGCTATTTTTGAAAAAACAGCATGGCGGTGGCCATTACTATCTAAGATTCATAATGTTCCAATTTTATTTGCGAATTATGTAGGTAGTTTCAAGACGGACTATGATCAGAATGAAAGAAATTGTGAACTTACTATTGAACAGTCATTTACGACTATTAAAGTTAAGTTTAAAACGGGTGAAAGTTCGAGCCATAGCATTACAGCATCAATTATCAATGATAATGGAACACAAAAATTAATTTATACATATTTAAATAGCCCAAGGGCTGAATTGCAAAGTCCTATACATTATGGGACGGTAATTCTTGATATTGATAATCCAAATCAACTAGAAGGAAATTATTATACTAATCGAGGAACCAAAGGTTCAATGAGTTTTGAGATAAACAACCCTTCTCGCTAGTTGGATTTGTAAAGATTTAAATAAAGAAAGAAGAACTAACTATCGGAAACTTGGCATAGATGTAACAATACTGTATATTAACGAAGCCGTAAATACTCGCATTAGTTACGTTTAATAGTTTAATACGGATATTCAGCAGCTTTGATTTCGTTTCACAGTATAGGTAGTAACCGTCAAGACATGTGGAGGCGGTAGTTTTGATGTCAAAAGTTGCAACCAGTGAATAAATGAAGTGTAGAAAATAAAGGCTTGTTCAATTCAATATATGATGAATTACCGGCACCCAAACCAAAGAAAAAGAAATAATTAAATTAGAAGTTGTAGGGGGAAGAATGAGAATCGGAGTTATTCAAGCAAGTTCGCAAGCGACTAAAAATCAAATAATCTATGATGCTGTATTAAAGTATGCTCCAAAGAAATCTGAGGTTATAAATTTTGGCTGTACGTTGGAAGAAAATGAAAAATACTCGTATATAGAGATTTCTATTCTTATAGGTATCTTGTTGGCAAGTAGGACAGTTGATTTCGTTGTTACGGGCTGTTCTTCCGGACAAGGAATGATGCTTGCTTGTAATAGTATGCCTGATGTCATTTGCGGGTATGCACCTACACCGAATGATGCCTATTTATTTGCTCAGATTAATAATGGAAATGCGATATCATTACCATTAGGTGAAAATTATACATGGTCAGGTACTGAAAATCTTGAAAGAACAATAGAAGCACTTTTCTCGGAGACATTTGGGCAAGGATACCCCAAGAGTGAGGCAGAGAGAAAGGTAAGAGATGCCGAGAAACTTAAAGAAATAAGAAGAATCGGGCAGGTTCAGTTTGAAGAATTCGCAAATGTACTAGATATATCATTGTTTGAATCAATTAAGAGGAAACAGGATGTAATTCAAAATGTAAAGGCGTATGGGAAGAATGAAATAGCTGATTTAATGAAATGAGTAAATCATAGTTTGTCGGGGTTATACCTTTTAACGATAACCTTATGCTATTGTCAAAAGGTTTATAGACATGTCCCCACATACATGTTCACTTGGCATACATAGTGTTCACTCGTTTTATGTCGAGTGTGTGGTACTGCTTTAAGAGCTGATTGAACAAGGAAAATTAGCTAGTGAAAGTCCTACAGTAAGGAGTTTAAACATGAAATTCCATGAATTTGGTGATAAGAATTTGCCTCCTATTTTACTGATACATGGTGGTGGCAGTTCTTGGTGGAATTATCTTCGTCAAGCACGAATCTTAAAAGAAGAATACCGTATTATTCTACCCACTTTGAATGGCCACGGCGAGGAATATCAACTTGATTATGTTTCTACTGAAGATTCTGCATTGGAGATTCTAGACTATATCAAAGCAAACTGTGGTGGGAAATTGTTTGCAATCGGTGGTGTTTCACTTGGTGGTCAAATTGCCATGGAGCTTTTGTCTTTAGACAGTGAAATTGCTAAGAAGGTCATCATAGACGGAAGCCTCTGTATTCCTCAACCAATGTTATCTAAAATCAGCATCTTTCTAGTGTCTCTATTTGGTAAACTGATGTTCAATAAATTCTCTTGCAAACTTCAGTTAAGCATGATGAACAAACTCTATCCTAAACTAGCTTATTCAAAAGAAATAAAAGCTTATTATTTGGAGGATCTTCCAAGGACGCCTGTTAAAACATTGGTGACCATTTACAAAAACTATATGGGGCATTACAAGCTGAAAGATATGATTTCTGCTAGCAAGGCTCAGGTTCTGTATATCTATGGTGAAAAAGAATTGAACTGTGTGAAAGAATCAGCGAAATTATTTCATCAGCTACATGCAAATACAATTTTGTATGAAGCAAAGGGCTATAACCACGGCTATTTATCAGCTTATCTGCCTTATGAGTGGATTAATTTGGTGGTGCCATTTTTAAAGAGTGATTCATTAGAAATGTGTAACGAATCTGATATGCCATAAGAAGGAAACAGATGCTAGGAGCAATCGTTGGAGACATTGTAGACTCTGTTTACGAATGGAACAATATCAAAACGAAGGATTTTCCTTTATTTCTTGAGGATTGTTTTTTCACGGATGATACGGTAAGTCCGAACCGTTGAATGTGTAAGCTTCTTAGTGAAACGCAGCTAATCCTCAAAATAAAGAAAATAAAACTCCATTATTTTGAGATGACAACCTAAATTGGTTTTAAGGAGGAGAAATATTGATAGAGAGAAGACCTGAGTTTGATACAATCACATCCTTTGATGAGTTTAATAAATACTACTGGTATCGTGATGAATTTTCACAGATATGCAAGTCATTAGGGCTTGAATATAGAGGTACAAAACAAGAACTCAATGACATTATTGAGCAGTACTTCAAGGGAAACTTGATTAAAAAATCATCAGTAAAAAGAAATAAGAAACGAGTAGAAGTCGTTACCTTAGATACGCCCTTACTTGAATGTGGATTCTCCTTTAATGCACACTTTAGAAAATATTTCTCAACTTTAACAGGTGTTTCGCCCTTTAAATTTACTGCTGATATGGCCACTGCTTGGAGAAAAGTCAAAAGAGAACATGATTTGAGTTTTACAATCCAAGATATGCTAAAAGTTTATTATGGAAATTCAGATTATGCCAAATATGACCATTCGGTTTGTCAATGGAATCAGTTTTTAAAGGATTTCTGTGCAGACGAAAATAGTCGTAACTACTCAAACAAGTTAAAAGTTGCTTCTATTCTTTGGAAAGAAGTTAGAAATTCAAGTAATGAAAAAATTTATTCAAAGAATCTTTTGACCGAATATGCTGATAGAATAAAAGAGTATGGTAAGGTAGTTCAATAGAAGTGCCTTTGTTTTGAAAATCTGAATTTTTAACTAGCTATTATACATGTCTTGTTTTATAATTTAGAGGATTTAAAACATTTTGATTTGATTGCTGTTCGCTTAGCTGGATTACAACAGTATTTAAGTTTAAAGTAAGTGACAATCATGTTAAGCAAGTCAAGGATATTTTTTCTGAAGATGGAGTAAATAGTGAGCTAGTGTAGATTTACAAACATCTTTTTGTCTTTTTAGACGGGTTTATATAATAAAAAAATATGGAGGATATTTTATGATACAAGTAAATGAGTTTATTAATAAAGTAGATATTACAGATAGTGATAATGTCAATTGCGAATTTGAAGTACGTAAAAAGGCAATGGATTTTTATAAGAAGTATCTTTATTATGAGAAAGATGATTGGGAGATTATTAAGTTTCAAAGCTCAGTTAATCATTATAATAATTTAAAGAATTTTAAAAATTATGATGAGATTGAAGCATATAAAGAAAAATCAGAATCAGAATATAAGGGAGCTCATTTACTTGTCAATAAATCGAAAGGTATAGCACTTACGGCTGATATCCTTACTTCAATTAGGTTACCTTATGAAAGAATTGCAAAAGTTGAAACTTGCTTAAGAGGTGGTAAAGAGATAAAAGACGGGATATTAAAAGATGATATAGAAATACCACATGATTTGCAACCTTATTTTAAAGCTTTTGCTATTGTTTACTATTGGTGTGGAAATATGATGCCAGTGGTGGAAAGTTTCCCCCCTGGAAGTGATGGAGCAGATAACTGGCTTTGGAAGATGAATATAATAATAAATTGTCATAAAGGTGGTTCCCATCAAAACTGGAGAGATTGGATTAAAGAAAGCTGGGGAGAAGATCTAAACAAATTCATCACCGATTACTATTTTGAAGATTGTTTTGACAAGGATAGTTTAATCATAAAAAATATTGTTCCAAGTCTCAAAAAAGACTATGTTGTTTCATTAAGTTGTCATTACTTACATCTCCTTCAAGAAAATGAACATAAATTAGCTAAAGAATTTTTAATCAATCATGTAAAAGTGATTATTCAAAGAAGTTACCGAATTGAAAATGAATTTCATGGGGATTGGAAGAAAGAAGAGGAGGACGAGGTAAAAGAAATTATTAAAGAAGTTTTCGCGCGAGCTGGATTTAATGGTGGACAGATTAATAAAATGATTTCTTTATTTTAGATAGGTAACTGACAATATTTTGGAGCTATTCGTCTGTTATTATCTGCTAATCTTTATTTAACCTATGTTTTATATGCTTGAAATTCTTAGTAAACTCTTTGTCTATGTTTTTATAAATCAATCTCCAGTACGTCATATTTCTCTTTTCTGTATTTTCATTGTATAATGAGAGTACATTTAGTTGCATACGACGAAATGTAAACATTTCTATTTAAAATTAAGGAGAAATTAATGAAAAAGGTAATGTTAATTATCAACCCTACTTCTGGTGGCGAGAAGGCTTTGGATTACAAAGAAAAGCTGGAGAATAAAGCAAAAGAATACTTTGAGCACGTGGAAACCAAAATTACCGAAAAAGCGTTGGATGCAACACATTTTGCTGAAGAAGCTTCTCGTGAGCAGTACGATGCAGTGGTTGTTTTTGGTGGAGACGGGACGGTCAATGAAGTTATTTCAGGTATTGCTGAGAGAGACTACATTCCTAAGTTAGGGATTATCCCTGGTGGTACTGGTAATCTCATTACGAAACTTTTGGAAATCAATCAAGACATCGATGGTGCGATTGATGAACTCGATTTTAACTTAACCAACAAGATTGATATCGGTAAAGCAAATGACAATTATTTTGGTTATATCTTTAGTATCGGTTCTCTGCCTGAGGCGATTCACAATGTGGAGATCGAGGACAAAACAAAATTTGGTATTCTTGCCTATGCTGTAAATACCATGAAGTCTGTCATGACGGATCAAGTCTTTAACATTAAGATTGAGACAGAAAATGGAAATTATGATGGTGAAGCTAGTCATGTTTTGGTTCTCTTGACAAATTACTTCGCTGATAAGAAAATCTTTGAAGAAGACAAAGATGGCTATGCCAATATTTTGATTCTAAAAGATGCTTCTATATTCTCTAAATTATCTGTCATTCCTGATTTACTAAAAGGAGATGTTGTTGGCAATGATAATATTGAGTATATCAGAGCGCGTAATATTAAGATCTCTTCAGATAGTGAATTGGAGTCAGATGTTGACGGCGATAAATCGGATAACCTACCTGTAGAAATCAAAGTCCTATCTCAGCGAGTAGAAGTATTTTCAAAACCGAAAGAGTAGAAGGTAAAAATTAGTTTATTATTCACAACGAAATTAAGTTCTATATCAACGGTTGGAGGAGGAATGAATTCTCTATTTGATGAATTTCGAACAATTTGTTCTCATTTAAACCAAATCGGAATCACACCGACGCTCATGGGGTCCTTGGGTTTTGAATACCGTTCAAATGAAGAATGGAGGCCGTCTGACATTGACATTCATGTGCCTGGTGATCCTAGAGGTTGGGAAGCACCTGATCATCTCAGAATTTATGACTGGGACAAGATAATGAAAGTGATGAAACACTTAGGCTATGCCTTAATAGATATTCATGAGCATGAATTCAAAAAAGATGGTCTGAGTGTTGAATTCGGAAGTATCGATTCTTTACCTGATTTTGCAGGAGTTTCGGAATCGGATATAGAGCTGATTCATCTCGAAAACATCACTTTTCGCGTTCCAAGTTTGGAACAGTTTTTAAGTATTTACAAGGCTTCTTCCCAAGATTCCTATCGAAATGATCACAATAACAATAAGGATTTTAAAAAAATAGAGTGGTTGCAAAGATATTTGTAAATCATCATTTGAAAAGTAGCAAGTTGTAAGACTGGCTGCTTTTTTATTTATAGAACCAAATCACTAGAATCTACGGACAAGCATTGAAAATAAAATACGAAAGTAGTATACTAGAATCATAATTATGAAAACGTTTGCGTAAAATTTGAATTAAAACTAAGGAGACAAATTGATGGAATTAAGCGCTATTTACCATAGGACTGAGTCGGAGTATGCCTATCTTTATAAGGATAAGAAACTTCATATTCGGATTCGAACTAAGAAAGGGGATATTGAAAGCATCAACTTGCATTATGGTGACCCTTTTATCTTTATGGAGGAGTTTTATCAGGATACAAAGGAAATGTCCAAGATGACTTCTGATGCCATCTTTGATTATTGGCAGGTTGAAGTCTCAGTTGATTTTGCACGTATCCAGTATCTCTTTGAACTTAAGGACACAGAAGCTCAAAGTATTTTGTATGGTGATAAAGGGTGTGTGGAAAATTCTCAAGAAAATCTTCATGCTATTGGGAATGGATTTAAGTTGCCTTATCTTCATGAGATTGATGCCTGCAAGGTTCCTGACTGGGTTTCAGATACGGTTTGGTATCAGATATTTCCTGAGAGATTTGCTAATGGAAATGCTCTATTAAACCCAGAAGAGACTTTAGACTGGGATTCATCTGTCACACCTAAGAGTGATGATTTCTTTGGTGGTGATTTACAGGGGATTATTGACCATCTGGATTACTTGCAAGACTTGGGCATTACTGGACTATATCTTTGTCCGATTTTTGAATCTATGAGCAATCATAAGTACAATACGACGAATTACTTTGAAATCGACCATCATTTTGGAAACAAGGAAACCTTTCGAGAGCTGGTCGAGCAAGCTCATCAGCGTGGTATGAAAATCATGCTGGATGCTGTATTTAATCATATTGGTTCGCAATCTACTCAATGGCAAGATGTTGTCAAAAATGGTGAACAGTCTGCTTATAAAAATTGGTTCCATATTCAACAATTCCCAGTGACGACTGAAAAACTTGCTAATAAGAGAGACTTACCCTATCATGCTTTTGGTTTTGAGGACTATATGCCTAAGCTAAATACAGCCAATCCAGAGGTCAAGGACTATCTTTTAAAGGTTGCGACTTATTGGATTGAAGAGTTTGATATCGATGCTTGGCGTTTGGATGTGGCTAATGAGATTGACCATCAGTTTTGGAAGGATTTTCGCAAGGCAGTTTTAGCTAAAAAGCCTGATCTTTATATTTTAGGAGAAGTCTGGCATACGGCTCAGCCTTGGCTAAATGGAGATGAGTTCCATGCTGTCATGAATTATCCTTTATCTGATAGCATCAAGGACTATTTATTACTAGGAATTAAGAAGACTGACCAGTTCATCAATGAAATCAATGGCCAGTCTATGTATTACAAGCAGCAGATTTCAGAGGTTATGTTTAATCTCTTGGATTCGCATGATACAGAGCGAATCTTGTGGACGGCAGATGAAGATGTTCAACTGGTTAAATCAGCCTTAGCCTTCCTCTTTTTACAAAAAGGAACACCCTGCATCTATTACGGAACAGAGTTAGCTTTAACCGGAGGTCCAGACCCAGATTGTCGTCGTTGTATGCCTTGGGAACAAGTATCAAGTGACAATGACATGCTGAATTTCATGAAGCAGCTGATTAATATTAGAAAACAAGCGTCATCAACCATTCAGCATGGTAAGTATAGCCTAAAAGAAATCAAACAAGATGTAGTTGCCTTGGAGTGGAAATACGAAGGACATGTCCTTAAAGTGATCTTTAACCAATCAACAAAAGATTATCTTTTAGAGAAAGAAACCGTAGCATTAGCAAGCAATTGCCGAGAATTGGAGAATCAGCTTGTCATCTCTCCAAAAGGATTTGTGATTTTCATTAAAGAGCAATTAATAGTGACAGGAAAATTGTAGTATAGAGAGCTTTTTACAAACAGACTATTTGTCGTCTTGCTACAATTGGTATATAATTTAACATAGAGAAAATAGGAGGACTAATCGAATGGAATTAAAAGATTTTACAGAAAAAGAACAGGAAATGATTAAGAAGGGGCTTACGACGTCTAAAATTAGTGACAAGGAAACTGCTAAAAAAATTCTTGCACTTGTCCCACAAGACTTGATTAAGCGAATCCCATTTTTCGTCAGAAAACATGCTACGACACGTACTGTAAAACGCATTTCAATTGAACACCCTGAACTATACGCTGCAGCTCAAACAAGTGGTGAAATCCCAGAAAAAGAACGTGAAGAATTACGTCAGATTATCACGACTATCTTTGAACAAAAGATGAATAAGCATAGTATTCGTTAAATACAAAATCTGAGAACTAGATCCTTCTAGTTCTTTTAATATCCGCTTTCACATTATACAACTTATACAAATCTATATAAAATATTATTTTTCCGAACAAAAATAGATATTTTTTCAAAAAAGTACTTTACAGAGTGTTAGAAGTATGTTATAGTAATAAAGCTTAGAAAATGAGATGATGTTTTCTAGCAAATATAAACCCGAGTAAAAAATGCCTACGGACAGGCAGGGTTGAATGCCGAAGCGTGGTTGAAAAACCACATTATTGATAGGGTTAAAAGCCTACTTTTATAAGTTGATGTTAGGACACTTGTCCTAATTCATAAATTTTTAGTGTGGTGAAAGCACACGTCATCTTGTGAAACGATCAATAAAGTACGTAATATTTGCTACTAGAGAGTTTGGAAACATCGGGAACAGACATACTCAACAGAAACCAAAATAAACGTGTCAGAAGATTGCAGAGCAGGTGAAAACCTGCTCTTTTTTCATGAGTCAACCTTTAGTTCCTTAGTTTTCATAAGGTTCTAAAAATATTGAGAGGAGTATGTCTTGAAAGAGTTAGATCAAAACCAAGCCCCAATTTATGGGGCCTTGGTGAAGTTACGCAAGAAAAGAATTGTTCCCTTTGATGTACCAGGTCACAAACGCGGACGAGGGAATCCAGAACTTGTCGAACTATTAGGAGAAAAATGTGTTGGAATTGATGTCAATTCGATGAAACCCTTGGATAATTTAGGCCATCCCATTTCGATTATTCGGGATGCAGAGGATCTGGCAGCTGATGCTTTTGGAGCTAGCCATGCTTTTCTAATGATTGGTGGAACAACCTCATCGGTGCAGACTATGATTCTGTCAACCTGCAAGGCAGGAGATAAGATTATTCTGCCACGTAATGTCCATAAATCTGCTATCAATGCGCTGGTTCTATGTGGTGCCATTCCCATCTATATCGAGATGAGTGTGGATCCTAAGATTGGTATCGCTTTAGGTCTTGAAAATGACCGAGTAGCGCAGGCAATTAAGGAGCATCCAGATGCCAAGGCCATTTTGATTAACAATCCTACTTACTATGGAATTTGTTCAGACCTCAAGGGTTTAACGGAAATGGCTCATGAAGCTGGCATGATGGTTTTGGTAGATGAGGCCCACGGAGCGCACTTACATTTTACTGATAAACTTCCAATTTCTGCTATGGATGCAGGTGCTGATATGGCGGCGGTTTCTATGCATAAGTCTGGTGGGAGTTTGACCCAAAGTTCGCTTCTTTTAATCGGGGAGCAGATGAATCCTGAATACGTTCGTCAGATTATCAATCTTACCCAGTCAACATCCGCCTCTTATTTGTTGATGGCTAGTTTAGATATTTCGCGTCGCAACTTGGCTCTTCGAGGTAAAGAGTCTTTTGAGAAGGTCATTGAACTGTCTGAGTATGCTCGCCGTGAAATCAATGCCATTGGTGGCTACTATGCCTATTCAAAAGAGTTAATAGATGGTGTGTCGGTCTGTGATTTTGATGTAACCAAGTTGTCAGTTTACACTCAGGGTATTGGATTAACAGGTATCGAGGTTTATGACCTCCTACGAGACGAATACGACATTCAGATTGAGTTTGGTGATATTGGCAATATCTTGGCCTATATTTCGATTGGTGACCGTATCCAAGACATCGAACGATTAGTTGGTGCTTTAGCAGATATCAAGAGACTATACTCACGAGATGGGAAGGACTTGATAGCTGGAGAATATATCCAGCCCGAGTTGGTGTTCTCTCCTCAGGAAGCCTTCTATTCAGAGAGAAAAAGTTTAACCTTGGATGAATCTGTTGGACAGGTCTGTGGGGAATTTGTCATGTGCTATCCTCCAGGGATTCCTATCTTGGCTCCTGGAGAACGCATTACACAAGAAATTGTAGACTATATCCAATTTGCCAAGGAACGTGGTTGTTCCCTCCAAGGGACGGAAGATCCTGAGGTCAATCATATCAACGTCATTAAGAGAAAGGAGAACTAGATGGATTTATGGTTTTCTGAAGTTCATACTCCAGATGTGAAATTGTCCCTGAGAACAGCCAAGCAACTCTACGCTGGTAAAAGTGAATGGCAGGATATCGAGGTATTGGATACGCCAGCTTTTGGAAAGATTTTGATTTTAAATGGGCATGTTTTGTTTTCAGATGCTGATGATTTTGTCTATAATGAAATGACCGTTCATGTTCCCATGGCTGTCCACCCAAATCCCAAGAAAGTCTTGGTTATTGGGGGTGGTGATGGCGGTGTCGCCCAAGTATTAACACTCTATCCTGAACTGGAGCAAATCGATATTGTGGAACCGGATGAGATGTTAGTTGAAGTCTGTCGTGAGTATTTTCCAGACTTTGCTGCGGGGCTAGATGATCCTCGTGTCACCATTTACTACCAAAATGGGCTACGCTTTTTGCGAAACTGTGAAGATGATTACGACATTATCATCAACGATGCGACAGATCCATTTGGCCATACGGAAGGGCTCTTTACCAAGGAATTCTACGGCAATAGTTATAGGGCTCTGAAGGAAGACGGTATCATGATTTACCAGCATGGGAGTCCCTTCTTTGACGAGGATGAGTCAGCTTGCCGAAGCATGCACCGCAAGGTCAATCAAGCCTTTCCAATCAGTCGGGTTTATCAGGCCCACATTCCAACCAGTCCAGCTGGCTATTGGTTGTTTGGATTTGCATCGAAAAAATACCACCCTGTCAAAGATTTTGACAAGGAAGGCTGGAAAAAACGCCAGCTTTTCACAGAATACTACACTGCAAACTTACACGTGGGAGCCTTTATGTTGCCCAAGTATGTTGAGGACATTTTAGAAGAAGAGGAAGGAAAAAAATGAGTCGTTTACTAGTTATTGGATGTGGGGGAGTTGCCCAAGTTGCTATTTCAAAGATTTGTCAAGATAGCGAAACATTTACAGAGATTATGATTGCTAGCCGTACTAAGTCAAAATGTGATGACTTGAAAGCTAAACTGGAAGGCAAAACAAGTACAAAGATTGAGACAGCTGCTCTTGATGCTGACAAGGTAGAAGAAGTGATTGCCCTGGTTGAAAGCTATAAACCAGAAGCTGTTTTGAACGTAGCTTTACCATATCAAGATTTAACCATTATGGACGCTTGTTTGGCAACAGGTGTTCACTATATCGATACAGCCAACTACGAAGCAGAAGACACAGAAGACCCTGAATGGCGTGCTATTTATGAGAAACGTTGTAAGGAACTTGGTTTTACTGCTTACTTTGACTACTCATGGCAATGGGCTTATCAGGAGAAATTCAAAGAAGCTGGCTTGACTGCTCTGCTTGGATCTGGCTTTGACCCAGGTGTGACTAGTGTCTTTTCAGCTTATGCCCTCAAACACTATTTTGATGAAATCCACTATATTGACATTTTAGACTGTAATGGTGGTGACCACGGTTATCCATTTGCGACAAACTTTAACCCAGAAATCAATCTCCGCGAGGTTTCTGCGCCAGGTTCTTACTGGGAAGATGGAAAATGGGTCGAAGTCAAAGCTATGTCTATCAAGCGTGAGTATGATTTCCCTCAGGTTGGACAAAAAGACATGTATCTCCTTCACCACGAAGAAATCGAATCATTGGCTAAGAACATTCCAGGTGTCAAACGGATTCGTTTCTTTATGACCTTTGGTCAATCTTATCTAACTCATATGAAATGCTTGGAAAACGTTGGTCTCCTTCGTACGGATGCCATTAACTTTAACGGCCAAGAAATCGTTCCAATCCAATTCTTAAAAGCCTTGCTTCCAGATCCAGCCAGCCTTGGACCACGTACTGTAGGTAAAACCAATATTGGATGTATCTTTACAGGTGTAAAAGATGGCGTTGAAAAGACCATCTACATCTACAATGTTTGCGACCATCAGGAATGTTACGCAGAAGTTGGTTCACAAGCAATTTCTTACACAACTGGTGTTCCAGCCATGATTGGGACAAAATTAGTGATGAATGGTACTTGGAAACAACCTGGAGTTTACAACCTTGAAGAGTTTGATCCAGATCCATTCATGGAAGCTTTGAATGAGTATGGTTTACCTTGGGTTGTGGTTGAAAATCCACAAATGGTGGACTAATGAAGCTAGAACAAGTACCAACACCAGCCTATGTTATTGACTTGGCCAAGTTAGAAGCCAATTGCCACATTCTACAATATGTTCAAGAAGAATCTGGTTGCAAGGTTTTGCTTGCCCAGAAAGCATATTCCCTCTACAAAACCTATCCCTTGATTAGCCAGTATCTATCAGGTACGACAGCCAGTGGACTCTATGAAGCCAAATTAGCAAAGGAAGAATTCCCAGGGGAAGTTCATGTTTTTGCACCAGCCTTTAAGGATGAGGACATGGAGGAACTGCTTGAGATAACAGACCATATCGTTTTTAACTCAGAGAGACAGTTGCGTAAACATGGGGCCCGTTGTCGGGATGCTGGTGTAAGCGTGGGTTTGCGACTCAACCCTCAGTGTTCAACTCAAGGAGATCACGCTCTCTATGATCCTTGCGCCCCTGGCTCCCGTTTCGGAGTTACTCTAGACAAGATACCGAGTGATTTCCTAGATCTAGTTGATGGACTTCATTTTCATACCCTTTGCGAGCAGGGGGCAGATGATTTAGAGACAACTTTGAAAGCAGTAGAAGAGCAGTTTGGTTCTTACTTACATCAAGTTAAATGGCTCAATATGGGGGGCGGTCACCACATCACAAGAGAAGATTATGATGTGGACTTACTGATTTCAGAAATCAAGCGTATCCGAGAAACTTACAATCTTGAAGTCTATATCGAGCCGGGTGAAGCCATTGCGCTCAATGCGGGTTATCTAGCAACTGAAGTATTGGATATTGTAGAAAACGGCATGGAAATCTTGGTTTTAGATGCCTCCGCGACTTGCCATATGCCTGATGTACTTGAGATGCCCTATCGTCCACCTTTGAGAAACGGCTTTGAGGCACAGGAAAAAACCCATACCTATAGACTTTCTTCTAATACTTGTCTGACGGGCGATGTAATTGGTGATTATAGCTTTGAAAATCCAGTCCAAATCGGAGACAGACTTTATTTCGAAGACATGGCCATTTATTCTTTTGTCAAAAATAATACCTTCAACGGTATTGGTCTCCCAAGCCTTTATATTATGGATGAAAATGGAGATTGTGACTTGGTAAAGGCTTTTGGTTATCAAGACTTTAAAGGGAGATTATCATGATGGACAGTCCAAAAAAATTAGGCTATCGCATGCCAGCAGAGTACGAAGCACACCATGGTACCCTCATGATATGGCCGACTCGACCAGGTTCATGGCCTTTTCAAGGAAAGGCTGCCAAAAGAGCTTTCGGCCAGATTATTAAGACCATAGCAGAAGGGGAAGCCGTTTATCTCTTGGTGGAGCGGGACTATCTATCAGAAGCCCAATCTTATCTTGGAGATAGCGTTATTTATTTAGACATTCCCACCAATGATGCCTGGGCCCGTGATACAGGTCCGACTATTCTTGTCAATGATAAAAGAGAAAAGTTGGCAGTCGATTGGGCTTTTAATGCCTGGGGTGGCACCTATGATGGTCTTTATCAAGATTATGAAGATGATGACCAAGTAGCTAGTCGTTTTGCTGAGGCCTTGGAAATGCCTGTCTATGATGCCAAACCTTTTGTACTGGAAGGCGGCGCTATCCATAGCGATGGTCAGGGAACCATTCTCGTGACTGAAAGTTGCTTGCTTAGTCCTGGGCGTAATCCTCACCTGACTAAAGAGAAAATCGAGAATACCTTATTAGAGAGCCTTGGAGCTGAAAAAGTTATTTGGCTTCCTTATGGTATTTATCAAGATGAAACCAATGAACACATTGACAATGTTGCTGCCTTTGTTGGTCCTGCAGAGCTTGTTTTGGCTTGGACGGACGACGAAAGTGATCCTCAATATGCCATGTCAAAAGCAGATTTCGAACTCTTAGAGCAAGAGACAGATGCAAAAGATCGTCACTTCACCATTCATAAGCTTCCTATCCCAGCTATTCGTCAGGTTGTAACCAAAGAGGATTTGCCAGGCTACATCTATGAAGAAGGAGAAGAAGAGCGATACGCAGGTGAACGACTAGCAGCTTCCTACGTAAACTTTTATATCGCCAACAAGGCTGTCCTAGTTCCTCAGTTTCAAGATCAAAACGACCAAGTGGCCTTAGATATCCTCAGTAAGTGTTTTCCAGACCGTAAAGTTGTCGGAATACCAGCCAGAGATATTCTCTTAGGTGGTGGCAATATCCACTGTATCACCCAACAAATCCCAGAATAGGAGAAAAAGATGAGAAATGTAAGAGTTGCAGCCATTCAGATGCAATGCGCTAAGGATGTGGCAACAAATATCCAAACCGCAGAGCGTTTAGTACGTCAGGCTGCAGAACAAGGTGCACAAATTATTCTCTTGCCCGAGTTATTTGAACGTCCCTATTTCTGTCAGGAACGTCAGTATGACTACTACCAGCATGCCCAATCGGTGACAGAAAATACTGCCATTCAGCATTTTAAGGCGATTGCTAAGGAACTACAAGTTGTTTTACCGATCAGTTTCTATGAAAAAGATGGCAATGTCTTATATAACTCTATTGCTGTCATTGATGCAGATGGGGAAGTGCTGGGTGTTTATCGAAAGACCCACATACCAGATGATCATTATTATCAAGAAAAGTTTTATTTCACGCCTGGTAACACTGGTTTCAAGGTATGGGATACTCGGTATGCCAAGATTGGTATTGGTATCTGTTGGGATCAATGGTTCCCCGAAACAGCCCGCTGTCTTGCGTTAAATGGTGCTGAATTGCTCTTTTATCCTACAGCCATCGGTTCAGAGCCGATTTTGGATACAGATAGTTGCGGTCATTGGCAACGTACCATGCAAGGGCACGCAGCAGCAAATATTGTCCCAGTTATTGCAGCCAATCGCCATGGTTTGGAAGAAGTCACTCCAAGTGAGGAAAATGGTGGACAGAGTTCCAGTCTTGACTTCTACGGTTCATCCTTTATGACGGATGAAACAGGAGCTATTCTAGAGCAAGCTGAAAAACAAGCTGAAGCTGTTCTGTTAGCTACTTATGACCTAGATAAGGGAGCAAGCGAACGCCTAAACTGGGGCTTGTTTCGAGATAGAAGACCAGAAATGTATCAACGTATTACGGACTAGTAGGAGAGAAATGAGAGATTCATTCTGCTAGACTCGTTTTCACTAGCAACTATAAGGATACAATGTTATCTAGTAAGTGGATTTTATATTTTAACCCTCTAAGGCTTTCTCGCACTTTTATGCGAGGAGCTTTTTCTGTTTAAGCTTTATCAATAAAAATGCTATAATAGTTGCAGAAAGGTTGGTGTTTATGGCTAGGATATTGGTTATTGAAGACAATAGTGACATTCAAGAGATTTTACGAACACTTCTTACTGAGGAGCATGAGGTGATTCAAGCCTTTTCCGGTACAGAAGGAATCATGCTTTTTGACCAAGGTGGGATTGACCTCGTTTTACTAGATATCATGCTTCCTGGGAAAAATGGGGATCAGGTTTTAAAAGCTATCAGGGAACAAAGTCAAACTCCAGTCATTATGCTAACAGCTTTGAGCGATAAGAAGTTAATCAGTCAATACCTCTTAGACGGTGCCAATGATTACATAGTCAAACCTTTTGATTTGGACGAAGTCTTTGCCAGAGTTACTGTTCAATTACGCCAAAGTGCAGAAAAACAGCCTGTGAAAATAGAAAAAACTGAAAATCTGCCACTAAACTTGAAAAATATCCAGTTTGATGCAGAAAGTTTTGAAATTAAAAATAGCCAGAAAACGATTCGCCTTGCCAAGAAAGAATGCTTGATTCTCCAAACTCTCCTCAAACATCCTAAGAAAATTTTCACCAAGGTAGAACTTTATGAATTGGTCTGGGAGGATAGCTACCTACCTGGAGATAATACTCTCAATACGCATTTGAGTAATCTTCGTAAAAAATTAAACCAGCTTGACCCAAATCAAGAATATATTGAAACCATCTGGGGAGTTGGGGTAAGATTAAAAGGAGACAAGCAATGACCTACACGATAATCGTTGTCCTACTGATTCTCCTAATTATTTTATCGATTGCATTAATTCGCTACCATCTAGCACTTAAAAACTTGAGTCAACAGATTGAAGATAAAATTCTCACGGGTAGTATGAAAAGAGTCGGAGTCAGCATTTTTTCCAAACATTTTTTACATCTCTACCAGCAGATTGAGAATCTATTTCAAGAAGTGGAACAATCTCGGTTGGTGATGAAAAGGGAAAAGCAGACTCTGGATATGGCCATCAGCAATATCGCCCATGATATCCGGACGCCTCTGACTATCGCTTCAGGCTACACCCAACAATTGATAAAGTCTCCTGAAGACAAAGCAGAAACTTTACAAAAAATAGCCCAGCATCTTGATTTAGTTTCTAAACGTTTGGAGGCTCTCCTAGAATACCGTCGTTTGATGGAAGGGGCTGTCAAACCGAAACTGGAAGAAGTGGATCTTTCAGCTTTTATCACCAAAAAGACTCTGGCTTATTATGATGTTTTTCAGGCGGCAAATATCATGCTTGATTTTAAGGTTGAAGCTGGTTTGAAAATGAGGACTGATGAAGACTTGCTGGATCGAATTTTACAAAATCTGCTTGGAAATGTCCTCAAACATGGCAAGGAAGAAGCGCGTCTATCTTTGAGAAAGGAAAAGGAACAGCTTGTCTTAGAGATTGCAAACCTTGTCAAACAGCCTATTAAAAAAATAGAAAAGCTCAGCAACCGTTTTTATTCTGAAAATCTATCAGATACTGAAGAATCCTCTGGTTTAGGACTTTATATCACTGAGGAATTATGTCATCTTCTCGGTTCAGAGATGAAACTAAGCACAGATGGGCAGTGGTTATCGGTTTTTATTCACTTTTAACGAAAGAAACCTCCTCTGTAGGCTAGAGGAGGTCTTTTTTTATAAACTTTTCTTTTTGAAAACTGCCAGTCCACTTAGATTAAAGATTACAATAACAGCTAAGGTAACTATAAGTGTATAGAAAATGGATTCACTATTAGCAGTCATAGCATAGAAAAACTGCAATGATAAATATGGCAAAATTTTGATACTTGGGAAGATGAGCATTGGCATAGAAAGTAAGATAGAGCTGACCAAATAACCAATAAATACCGCAAGATAAGAATGACTAACATAGAGAATGAAGGAAACAATGGAAAGCCAAGCTAGAAGGCAAAGAAATTGAAGGAAAATGGTTACCAGTAAATTGCCAATAAAGCCATCAGGCATGGTTCCAAATCCATTTAAGATAGTTGCTGGAATAAAGGCAATCACAAGACAGATGATAAGTTGTAAGAATGCAATACAAGCCACTACAAAGGCTTTAGCAAGGAAAAACTCTGTACGAGAAACACCTACTGTCAAACTATTTTTATAGAGTTTTCCGATTAAATCAACACCTAAAACTAGACACATTAGAACAATACAGAGAAAAACGAGGTTTGAACCTTGACTAGACGCGTTAATCAGGGCTTGTACACCGTCCCAGCCATGGGTTGGAATTTCTGGTTCTTCTGTCTGGATTGCCATCAGATGACCCGTAGCTCCTATACTTGCACCCATTAGCATGAGAGCAAAGAGAATAAATTCTGTAATCCAGAATCCTTTGGAACGGAAAAGACGGTAAAAGTCTGCTTGAATGGTATGTATCATGATTTTCCTCCTATTGGACCAATTGAGTGAAGTATTCTTCTAGGTTTTGACGAGCATAGTAAATCTCGTCAATAGCAACATCTGCCAAGGTTAATTCCTTGAGAATCTGTTTGACATCTTGTTCATTTCCAAAGATATGGATTTCATTTTCAGGGTTCACTACCTTAAACTGGAGTTGGATTTGTTCTTTCAATACTTGACAAGCTTTCTCTTTATCAGATGTCTTAAGAACAATATAATCCTCACTTAGTGTTTCAAATTCAGCTTTGCTGATTTCACGGATAATCTTGCCTTGATCTAAAATACCAAAGCGATTAGCTACGAGATAGAGTTCTGACAAGATATGGCTAGAGATGAGAATGGTTATCCCTTTTTCTTGATTGAGCCGTTGAATCATCAGACGAAATTCTTTGATACCTATTGGGTCGAGACCGTTGATAGGTTCATCTAGGATCAGGAAGTCTGGTTTGGATAGAAGGGCAATGGCGATACCAAGTCTTTGTTTCATTCCTAGCGAGAAATCACGAAAGACTTTCTTACCTGTATCTGACAAACCAACATAGTCCAGCGTTTCACGAATGACTTGATCAGCATTTGGAATATGGCGAATCATACAGTAATATTTCAGATTTTGATAGGCTGTTAAGTGATTATGAGCTACAGGTGATTCGATAACAGAACCTACTCGAGATAGGGCCTTGGTCCACTCATTTTCCGATTGACTAGAAAAGAGGGAAACAGTCCCTTTATCCGCAAACAGTAGTTGCGTAATGATTTTTATCAATGTGGTTTTCCCAGCTCCGTTCTTTCCGATAAGTCCATAAATATCTCCCTCTCTTATCGTTAGATGAAGATCCTGAAGAATAGCTTGTTTGTTAAAGTTTTTGGACAATCCATGAATGTCGAGTACTGTTTTCATGATTCTCTCCTTTTGATTTATTTTGTTAACTTTAGTATAAAGCATAGAAATCAAAGAAAGCTCAAGGATTTCTAAAGAGTTTCTAAAGTTTTAGGAATTCTTAAATATCAAAACCCAGTTGATATGAACTGGGCTTCTTAATTATAAAATATATTTCTCAATGGCACGCGCAACGCCGTCTTCTTCGTTGCTTGTTGTAACGTCATCCGCAAGAGATTTGACATAATCGCTGGCATTTCCCATAGCAATGCCCAGCCCTGCAAACTGGAGCATTTCAATATCGTTATTAGCATCGCCCATAGCCATAATTTCTGATGGCTCAATCTTCAAAATCTCAGCTAGTCGAGAAAGAGCAGTAGCCTTTGTAGTACCAAGTGGCATGGCTTCATAAATGACAGGCTGTGAACGAACTCCACTAAATCGTTGGCAAAGCTCCTCAGCAAAACGCTCTTCAAAATCATCTGTTTGCTCTTTTGTTCCCAAAAACATACCTTGGAACATACGGTACTTGCCACTAGTCGCTTCCTCAAGAGAAATTTCAGTCAGGTCTGAAAAGACTAGTTTAGCATCATTTTCAATGACTTGATTGGGCTTGCCACCGAGGACAAAATAATGTTCCTCATCAAAAAGAGTCAACTGAACATCACTTTTTTCAGCTAGGTCATAGAGGTATTCGATGTCAGCTGGACTGAGTTCTTGCCAATCCACCAGACTCCAATCACTGGTCTGGTGGGTTGAGCAACCGTTATTGACAATAACATACTCATTCTGGAGATCAAGACCCAGTTTTTGATAGTAGGGGAGGACGCCAAAAAGCGGGCGACCCGTACAGAGAACTAGTTTGACACCTTTTTCAATAGCTTGGTGAATAGCAGTAATATGAGCTTGTGGGATTTCCTTGGCTTCATTGAGGAGGGTTCCGTCCATATCCAAGGCTAGTAGTTTAATCATAAGACTTCCTTCTTTATCTTTTGGTATTATTATAGCATATTTTGGAGGAAAGGAGGAGGAATCTTCGGGCTAATCATGGTATAATAAAAGGTAATGAAAAATTCCAACGAGGCAGAGATGAAATTACTTTATACTGATATTCGGACTTCTTTGACTGAAATTCTAACCAGAGAGGCGGAAGAGCTAGTTGCTGCTGGCAAGCGGGTCTTCTACATCGCTCCCAACTCTCTTTCTTTTGAAAAGGAACGCGCCGTGCTGGAATGCTTGTCCCAGCAGGCTTCTTTTGCGATTACCGTCACGCGCTTTGCTCAAATGGCTCGTTACCTGATTTTGAATGATTTGCCTGTCAAGACCAGTCTTGATGATATTGGTCTTGGGATGGCCTTTTACAAATGCCTTGCCGAACTTGATCCAAAAGACTTACGAGTATACGGCGCCATCAAGCAGGATCCTCAGTTTATCCAGCAGTTGATTGATCTTTATCATGAGATGACCAAAGCTCAGATGAGTTTTGTGGACTTGGAGAGTTTGACGGATGAGGATAAGAGAGCCGATTTACTCTTGATTTTTGAGAAAGTAACGGCCTACCTCAATCAAGGGCAGTTAGCTCAGGGAAGTCAGTTATCCCATTTGATTGAAGCTATTGAGAATGACAAGGTAAGTAGTGATTTTACTCAAATCGCCTTGGTTATTGATGGATTTACCCGTTTTTCTGCTGAGGAAGAGCGGATTGTGGACTTACTTCATGCCAAGGGTGTTGAGATTGTTATTGGGGCTTATGTTAGTAAGAAAGCCTATACCAGTCCATTCTCTGAAGGCAATCTCTATCAAGCCAGTGTGGACTTTCTCCATCATCTAGCCTTTAAATACCAAACACCTGCCCAGGATTATTCTCAAACTCATGAGAAGATGGATAGCTTTGACAAGGCCTCTCGTTTGCTGGAGTCTTCTTATGACTTTTCAGAACTTTCCTTGGAAATTGATGATAGGGACCGTGAAAACTTACAAATCTGGTCTTGCTTGACGCAAAAGGAGGAGTTGGAGCTAGTAGCTCGGAGCATTCGTCAGAAATTACATGAGAACTCAAATCTGAGTTACAAGCATTTTCGTATTCTCTTGGGGGATGTGGCTTCTTATCAGTTATCTCTTAAAACCATTTTTGACCAGTACCAGATTCCTTTCTATCTTGGTAGAAGCGAATCCATGGCCCACCACCCTTTGACACAGTTTGTCGAGTCTATTTTAGCTTTGAAACGCTATCGTTTCCGTCAGGAGGATTTGATTAACCTTCTTAGAACAGGTCTGTATACCGACCTTAGTCAAGCTGATATTGATGCTTTTGAACAATATATCCGCTATCTTGGTATCAATGGCTTGCCAGCCTTTCAGCAAACCTTTACCAAATCCCACCATGGAAAATTTAATTTGGAACGTTTAAATGCTCTTCGTCTGCGTATTTTAACACCTCTTGAAACCCTCTTTGCCAGTCGAAAACAAAAGGCTGAAAATCTCCTACAAAAATGGAATAGCTTTCTAAAAGAAGGAGAGGTGACCAAGCAGTTACAAGATTTAACAGCTACCATGAAAACCCTAGAGCAGGAAAGACAGACTGAAGTTTGGAAGGCATTCTGCCATGTTTTAGAACAATTTGCGACTGTTTTTGCTGGTTCACAGGTTAGTCTAGAGGACTTCCTAGCTTTGCTCCATTCTGGAATGAGTTTGTCCCAATACCGTACCATTCCAGCGACAGTGGATACTGTTCTGGTGCAGAGTTACGATTTGATTGCGCCTTTGACAGCTGACTTTGTCTATGCCATTGGGCTAACACAGGACAATTTACCAAAAATCGCGCAGAATACCAGCCTTTTGACAGATGAAGAAAGACAAAGCTTAAACCAAGCGACAGCAGATGGAGCGCAATTGCTGATTGCCAGCAGTGAAAATCTCAAGAAAAATCGCTATACTATGCTTTCCTTGGTCAATTCTGCTCGTAAGCAGTTGGTCTTGTCAGCTCCAAGCCTTTTTAACGAAAGTGAAAGTAAGGAATCTGCCTATCTTCAAGAGTTGGTCCATTTTGGATTTAGTCGAAAAGAGAAGAGGATGAATCACAAAGGGCTGTCTAAGGAGGATATGGGGTCCTATCACAGTCTTTTGTCTAGTCTGGTTGCCTATCACCAGCAGGGAGAGACGAGTGATAGGGAGCAAGATTTGACCTTTGTCAAGGTTCTGGCGCGTGTCATGGGTAAAAAACTAGACCAGCAAGGTTTGGAAAATCCAGCCCTCCCAACCAGTCCAAGCAGCAAGCAGTTAGCTAAGGATACCTTACAAGCGCTCTATCCTGCTGATCAGGAATTTTACCTGTCTACCTCTGGTTTGACAGAGTTTTACCGGAACCAATACAGCTATTTCCTCCGTTATGTTTTAGGTTTACAGGAGGAATTACGCCTGCGTCCTGATGCCCGTAGTCACGGGAATTTCTTGCACCGCATTTTTGAACGTGCCTTACAGTTGCCTGACGAAGATTCCTTTGACCAACGTTTGGAACAAGCTATCCAAGAAACCAGTCAAGAACGGGAATTTGAAGCCATTTATCAAGAAAGTTTGGAAGCCCAGTTTACCAAGGAAGTCCTGCTTGATGTTGCACGGACGACAGGTCACATTCTCCGCCATAATCCAGCTATTGAAACCATCAAAGAAGAGGCGAATTTCGGTGGAAAAGAGCAGGCCTTTATTCAATTGGATAATGGCCGCAGTGTCTTTGTACGAGGTAAGGTTGACCGCATTGACCGTTTGAAAGCTGATGGAGCGATAGGAGTAGTAGACTACAAGTCGAGTCTAACTCAGTTCCAGTTTCCTCATTTCTTTAATGGGCTCAATTCCCAATTACCAACCTATCTAGCTGCCCTAAAAAGAGAAGGGGAGCAGAACTTTTTCGGTGCTATGTACTTGGAAATGACTGAACCAGTCCAATCTCTGATGGCCGTTAAAAGTCTGGCAGGAGCAGTTGTGGAAGCCAGCAAGTCTATGAAATACCAAGGCCTATTTTTGGAAAAAGAAAGCAGTCATTTGGGCGAATTTTATAACAAAAGCAAGGCCAACCAGCTGACAGATGAGGAATTCCAGCTCCTACTGGACTACAATGCCCATCTTTACAAGAAGGCTGCTGAGAAGATTTTAGCAGGCCAGTTCGCCATTAATCCTTATACCGAAAATGGTAGAAGTATTGCCCTATATGTTCAGCAACACCAATCCATCACAGGATTTGAAGCCAATTATCACTTGGGTCAAGCCCGCTTCCTAGAAAAGTTGGACTTAGCTGACGGCAAGCGTCTAGTAGGAGAGAAACTCAAGCAAGCTTGGTTTGAAAAAATTAGAGAGGAGTTGAATCGATGAAGCCCATTCCCTTTTTAACTGACGAAGAAATTCAAAAACTGCAAGAAGCAGAAGCGCACTCGAGCAAGGAACAAAAGAAAACTGCTGAACAAATCGAAGCCATCTACACTTCTGGTCAAAATATCCTTGTCTCAGCGTCGGCTGGTTCTGGTAAAACCTTTGTCATGGCCGAGCGTATTCTGGACCAGTTAGCGCGTGGTGTGGAAATTTCTCAACTCTTTATCTCGACCTTTACCGTTAAGGCTGCCACAGAACTTAAGGAACGTTTGGAGAAAAAAATCAGCCAACAAATCCAAGAAAGTAGCGATGTTGACCTCAAACAACACTTGGGACGTCAGTTGGCAGACTTACCTAACGCTGCCATCGGAACCATGGACTCTTTCACACAAAAATTCCTTGGTAAACATGGCTATCTGATTGATATTGCCCCTAATTTCCGTATTTTACAAAATCAAAGCGAGCAACTCCTTCTAAAAAATGAAGTCTTCCACGATGTCTTTGAAACACATTACCAAGGTAGACAGAAAGAGAACTTTAGTCATCTGCTGAAAAACTTTGCTGGGCGTGGCAAGGATGAACGTGGTCTGCGCCAGCAGGTCTATAAAATCTATGACTTCCTCCAATCCACCAGCAATCCTCAGAAATGGCTGAGCGAATCTTTCCTAAAAGGCTTTGAAAAAGCTGATTTTACCAGTGAAAAAGAAAAACTGACCCAACAAATCCAGCAAGCACTTTGGGATTTGGAAAGCTTTTTCCGATATCATTTGGATAATGATGCCAAGGAGTTTCCAAAGGCTGCTTATCTAGAAAATGTTCAGTTAATTTTGGATGAAATTGGCTCCTTAAATCAGGAGTCCGATAGTCAGGCTTATCAGGCAGTGCTTGCGCGTGTTGTCTCCATCTCTAAGGAGAAAAACGGCCGAGCTCTGACCAATGCAAGTCGTAAGGCTGATTTGAAGCCACTGGCTGATGCCTACAACGAAGAAAGAAAGGCACAGTTTGCTAAACTAGGACAACTGTCAGACCAGATAACGATTCTCGACTATCAAGAACGTTATCATGGAGACACCTGGAAACTAGCTAAGACTTTTCAAACATTTATGAGTGATTTTGTAGAGGCTTATCGTCAGCGTAAACGTCAGGAAAATGCCTTTGAATTCGCTGATATCAGCCATTATACCATTGAGATTTTAGAAAATTTCCCGCAAGTTCGTGAGGCTTATCAGGAGCGCTTCCACGAAGTCATGGTCGACGAGTATCAGGATACCAACCATATTCAAGAACGGATGTTGGAATTGCTGTCGAATGGTCACAATCGCTTTATGGTGGGAGATATCAAGCAGTCTATCTACCGTTTCCGTCAGGCAGATCCCCAGATTTTTAATGAAAAATTCCAACGCTATGCGCAGAATCCTAAAGAGGGCAAATTAATTCTCCTCAAGGAAAATTTCCGTAGCAGTTCAGAAGTGCTGTCAGCAACCAATGATGTTTTTGCACGCCTTATGGACCAAGAGGTCGGCGAAATCAACTATGACAGTATGCACCAGCTTGTCTTTGCCAATAGCAAACTAATTCCTAATCCAGACAACAAGGCGGAATTTCTCCTCTACGATAAGGACGACAGCGGGCAAGAGGAAGAAGAGGACCAATCAGAAACGAAACTAACTGGTGAAATGCGCCTAGTTATCAAGGAAATCCTTAAACTTCATCAAGAAAAAGGTGTTGCTTTTAAGGAAATTGCCCTTTTGACCTCTAGCCGCAGTCGAAATGACCAGATTCTTCTTGCCCTGTCTGAGTACGGAATTCCTGTCAAAACCGATGGAGAGCAAAACAATTATCTCCAATCTCTAGAAGTGCAAGTCATGCTAGACACCCTTCGTGTCATTCACAATCCTCTTCAAGACTATGCCTTGGTTTCCCTTATGAAGTCTCCTATGTTTGGATTTGATGAAGATGAGTTAGCACGTTTGTCCCTTCAGAAAGCAGAGGATAAAATCCAAGAAAATCTCTATGAAAAACTGGTCAATGCTCAAACACAGGCAACAAGCCAGAAAAACTTAATTCATACTGATTTAGCTGAAAAACTAAATCAATTCATGGATATCTTGGCTTCTTGGCGCTTATATGCCAAAACTCACTCCCTCTATGACTTGATTTGGAAGATTTACAACGACCGTTTTTACTACGATTATGTTGGAGCTTTGCCAAATGGCCCTGCTAGACAGGCAAATCTCTATGCCCTAGCTCTGCGGGCTGACCAGTTTGAAAAGAGTAATTTCAAGGGCTTGTCGCGTTTTATCCGTATGATTGACCAAGTTTTAGAAGCCCAGCACGATCTTGCAAGCGTGGCAGTCGCACCGCCCAAGGATGCTGTAGAACTCATGACCATTCACAAGAGTAAAGGGCTGGAGTTTCCTTACGTTTTTATCCTCAATATGGATCAGGATTTCAACAAACAAGACAGCATGTCAGAAGTCATTCTCAGCCGTAAAAATGGACTAGGTGTCAAATATATTGCCAAAATGGAGACAGGAGCAGTGGAAGATCACTATCCTAAAACCATCAAACTCTCCATTCCTAGCCTCACTTATATCCAGAATGAGGAAGAACTACAATTGGCTAGCTATTCAGAGCAGATGCGTCTCCTTTATGTTGCCATGACGAGGGCTGAGAAAAAGCTCTATCTTGTCGGCAAGGGTTCGCGTGAAAAGCTGGAATCCAAGGAATTCCCAGCAGATAAAAATGGAAAACTAAATAGCAATACTAGACTGCAAGCCAAGAATTTCCAAGATTGGATATGGGCTATCAGCAAAGTGTTTGCCAAGGACAATCTCAACTTTAGCTATCGTTTTGTTGGCGAAGACCAGTTGACTAGAGAAGCTATTGGTCAATTGGAAAACAAGAGCCTTCTACAAGATAACTCTCAAGCAGATAACCGTCAGTCAGAAACCATCAAAGAAGCCCTGAAAATGCTGAAAGAGGTGGAAGTCTATAATACTCTTCACCGCGCAGCTATTGAGCTTCCTAGTGTTCAAACCCCAAGCCAAATCAAGAAATTCTACGAACCTGTTATGGATATGGAAGGTGTCGAAATTGCTGGTCAAGGTCAGTCAGTGAATAAGAAAATCAGCTTTGATTTGCCAGATTTTTCAACCAAAGAAAAGGTAACTGGAGCTGAAATAGGTAGTGCTACCCACGAACTCATGCAGAGAATTGACCTCAGTCAGCGACCAACCCTGGCTAGCCTGACAGAAACTCTCCAACAAGTTCAAACCACCCCAGCTGTCAGAGACAAAATTAATCTTTCTAAAATCCTTGCATTCTTTGATACACTTCTCGGTCAGGAAATTCTCGCTCATACCGACCATCTCTACCGCGAGCAACCTTTCTCCATGCTCAAACGAGACCAAAAGAGTCAGGAAGACTTCGTTGTCCGTGGTATCTTGGATGGCTATCTACTTTACGAGGATAGAATCGTTCTGTTCGACTACAAAACAGACCGCTATGATGAGCCAAGTCATCTCATAGACCGCTATCGTGGTCAATTAGCCCTATACGAAGAGGCCTTATCACGAACCTATTCGATTGAAAATATTGAGAAATATTTGATTTTACTCGGTAAAGATGAGGTTCAAGTTGTAAAAGTATAATTTAGAAAGGAGACCTCATGACACTTCCAGTTAGAAAATCCCTGCACGATGCGGTTTTACAGGCTTCAAAAGCTGATACTTGGGAACAAGCTACCAAGGAATGGAATGAAGTTTCCTTGATTTTTAACGGTATCGGCCGTAGCAATTGCGTCTGTGGGAATGCCATCAAATACGCCTACGAACTCTTTAACGGTGTCACAGGTCAACGCCTCTTTCCAATTGGTAGCGATTGTGTTCGTCATTTTCATCGATTGTCCCTTGACCAGCAACTGGAAGAGGAAGAAAAACTACTCAGAAAGGTTGAAAACCTAACTAGAAAAGCACAGAAAAAGGAAAAAATCAAGGTCAATAAAAGTGACTTTGACGAGCGCCTTCTAAAGTGGCTCTGGGAAAAAGGTGTTTTTAAACCCAATCGTGGAAATCAGTTCTCACCTGAGAAAGACTACCAGCTTTTCCTAGAAGTCTTTCAAGGAGGAAGTTGGACCAAGGCAGAGCCTAAGAAGAAGGCTCGGATGGAAGAAGTTCTTGAAAAGTGTATCAAACCCTTTTTACTTGGAAAACTAGATGACCAACTCTACCTTGTCAAGTTAGGCAAGGAGAAAATTGACTACGAACAAGAACTCCGTATCCAGGCAGAGAAAGAGCGCAAGAAGAGAGATAAAATCGCCAAGCAATATGCAGACAATCTGGTCCTAGCCATGGGTCCAGCAGAGCGTGCCTATCAAGACTACTTTGGCTTTACAGAAACCCTAACCCAAGAAGAACGCAAGTGGGAGAAAATACTTTTTGGTAAAAATAAAACAGAACGGGCTATTAAGGCCAAACAATACCAAAAAGAGCTGGAAAAAGATCAACGAATTGCAGCTCAGGATCCAATCGAAAGAAAGCAGAAGCAGACCTGGCTCCTCAATTCCTATTTTCGTGAGCTTCCTGAAGAAAAAGCTCGATTTGCTCGGCTCTTATTAGAATATCGGAAAAATGGAGAAGTTCCCTTTTCAACCGCATACCTGTCCAATCATCTCATCGACTTTTTCTATAAAATGAAAGCCTTTGAGTTTGAAATCGCACCAGAACAAGTCCGAGATTTTCTAAAAGAAAGCCTTCAGGCAGAGCATCTATCATCAGCACAAGAAAGCTGGATAGAAGAAATTTTGACAAATTGTATAGTCCCATTTTTATCTCGAATACTCATCTAAAACTAAATATATAAGATATAGAATTTTATATAAGGTTAATATACAAATCAAGTGGGGTTGAAATCAGTCTTCCTTTAAAAAGTAGCTATTACAAATAAAAGCTTGTGCAAAAAAGAATAATTTATGATAGAATAGAGGATAAGAAAGAAAACGTTTTTACAGTTTTTTCAATCCGAAGGAGATATATTATGGCCACTATTCAATGGTTTCCTGGTCACATGTCTAAAGCTCGTCGACAGGTGCAGGAAAATTTAAAATTTGTTGATTTTGTAACGATTTTGGTGGATGCACGCTTACCTCTATCTAGTCAAAACCCTATGTTGACCAAAATCGTTGGTGATAAACCAAAACTCTTGATTTTAAATAAGGCAGACTTGGCTGACCCAGCAATGACCAAGGAATGGCGCCAGTATTTTGAATCACAAGGAATCCAAACTCTGGATATCAACTCCAAAGAGCAAGTGACTGTAAAAGTTGTAACAGATGCCGCTAAAAAACTCATGGCAGATAAGATTGCTCGGCAAAAGGAACGTGGAATCAAGATTGAAACCTTGCGTACCATGATTATTGGGATTCCAAACGCTGGAAAATCAACGCTTATGAATCGTTTGGCTGGTAAGAAAATTGCTGTTGTCGGCAACAAGCCTGGTGTGACCAAAGGTCAACAATGGCTCAAAACCAACAAAGACTTAGAAATCTTAGATACGCCAGGGATTCTTTGGCCTAAGTTTGAAGATGAAACTGTTGCGCTTAAGTTAGCCTTAACGGGAGCTATTAAAGACCAGTTGCTTCCTATGGACGAGGTAACTATTTTTGGCCTCAATTATTTCAAAGAACATTATCCAGAAAAGCTGGCTGAACGCTTCAAGCAGATGAAAATCGAGGAAGAAGCGCCTGTTATTATTATGGATATGACCCGTGCTCTCGGTTTCCGTGACGACTATGACCGCTTTTACAGTCTCTTCGTGAAGGAAGTCCGTGATGGCAAACTCGGTAACTATACCTTAGATACATTGGAAGACCTCGATGGCGACGATTAAAGAAATCAAAGAACTCCTTGCTACTGTCAAGGACCTTGATAGTCCTATTTTTTTAGAGCTTGAAAAGGATAATCGCTCTGGAGTTCAAAAGGAAATCAGCAAGCGTAAAAAAACCATTCAGGCAGAATTGGATGAAGATTTTCGTTTGGAATCCATGCTTTCCTATGAAAAAGAATTGAACAAGCAAGGATTGACCTTAATTGCTGGTGTTGACGAGGTTGGTCGTGGACCTCTGGCTGGGCCTGTAGTCGCTGCAGCTGTTATTTTACCTCAAAATTGTAAAATCAAAGGTCTCAACGACAGCAAGAAAATTCCTAAAAAGAAACATCTGGAGATTTTCCAAGCCGTTCAGGACCAAGCCTTGTCAATCGGAATTGGTATCATGGATAATCAGGTCGTCGACCAAGTCAATATCTATGAAGCAACCAAACTGGCCATGCAGGAAGCAATATCCCAGCTCAGTCCTCAACCTGAGCACCTTTTGATAGATGCCATGAAACTGGAATTACCCATTTCACAAACCTCCATCATCAAAGGTGATGCTAATTCCCTCTCCATTGCAGCAGCTTCTATAATAGCCAAGGTGACACGTGATGAATTGATGAAGGAATACGATCAGCAGTTCCCTGGCTATGACTTTACTGCTAATGCAGGATATGGAACAGTTAAACACCTGGAAGGCCTCACAAAACTAGGAGTTACCCCAATTCACCGAACCAGCTTTGAACCCGTTAAATCACTGGTTTTGGGAGAAAAAGAAAGTTAAGTTAGAAGGAATGATTATGGAGGAACAGTCAGAAACACTCAGCTCCAAGAAAGAATTTGCCTTTGCCTCAAGTACTATATTATCCCAAGTTGGACGAGGAATCATTGTTGGTCTCGTTGTTGGAATTATCGTTGGATCTTTTCGGTTTTTAATCGAAAAAGGCTTCCACCTGATACAAGGACTTTATCAAGATCAAGCGCATCTAGTGCGCAATCTTTTTATCATTGGTCTATTTTATTTAATAGTTTGTTGGCTCAGTGCGAAATTAACTCGGTCAGAAAAAGACATCAAAGGTTCAGGAATTCCTCAAGTTGAAGCCGAATTAAAGGGACTCATGACCCTCAACTGGTGGGGTGTACTTTGGAAAAAATATATTTTAGGAATTCTTGCTATTGCCAGTGGACTTATGCTGGGGCGAGAGGGACCCAGTATTCAACTTGGAGCAGTAGGTGGTAAAGGAATTTCCAAATGGCTCAAATCCAGTCCAGTAGAGGAACGCTCCCTGATTGCCAGTGGTGCTGCAGCAGGATTAGCCGCAGCTTTTAATGCACCGATTGCAGGACTTCTCTTTGTGGTAGAAGAAGTTTATCACCATTTTTCACGCTTTTTTTGGGTATCTACTCTAGCAGCTAGTCTCGTAGCAAACTTTGTTTCTTTACTCATATTTGGCCTAACACCCGTACTGGACATGCCAGACAACATCCCACTCATGACCCTAGACCAGTATTGGATTTACCTCCTTATGGGAGTTTTTCTTGGACTATCTGGTTTTGTCTATGAGAAAGCTGTGCTCAATGTTGGTCGAGTTTATGATTGGCTTGGTCAAAAAATCCATTTGGATAGAGCTTATTATCCAATTCTTGCCTTCATTCTCATCATACCAGTCGGAATCTTCTTACCCCAAATCCTTGGTGGTGGAAATCAGCTGGTTCTTTCCCTAACTGAGCAGGATTTTAGTTTTCAAGTTCTATTAGTTTACTTTTTGATTCGATTTGTTTGGAGCATGATTAATTATGGAAGTGGCCTTCCAGGAGGAATTTTCCTACCAATTTTGGCGCTTGGCTCCTTACTTGGAGCTCTAGTTGGTGTTATTTGTGTCAATCTCGGACTTGTCAGTCAAGAGCAGTTTCCTATATTTGTCATTCTGGGAATGAGCGGCTACTTTGGAGCGATTTCTAAAGCTCCCTTAACAGCTATGATTCTAGTAACCGAAATGGTAGGAGATATTCGCAACCTCATGCCACTTGGATTAGTAACCTTGGTCGCCTACATCATCATGGATCTACTCAAGGGGGCCCCAGTCTATGAGGCTATGCTAGAAAAAATGTTGCCAGAAGAAGCGACAGATGAAGGAGAAGTCACTCTCATTGAAATCCCTGTTTCAGATAAAATAGCAGGAAAACAAGTACACGAACTCAACTTGCCACATAACGTACTCATCACCACCCAAGTCCATAACGGTAAAAGTCAAACCGTTAACGGTTCAACCAGAATGTATCTCGGTGATATGATTCACCTAGTTATTCCAAAAAGCGAAATTGGGAAAGTCAAAGATTTGTTATTGTAGAAGTTTTTACATAATTTATGTTATGTGAAAACGAATTTCTTAATTAAATACACTAGAAAACCGATTCTCAGCAATGAGGTCGGTTTTTTCTTGTTAGAAATATTATAATATATTATAAAAAATGATTAAATTATTCTAGGTTATAGTATAATGAGAAAAGGAGGAAAGCTTAAATGAGTAATTCTGGCATCAGAAAGAGTCATAAAAGGTTACTAATCGTTTTGTTACTCGCAATCATCACAGCAGGAGGTGTTTTTATGTTTTCTATGTTAGGGAGATCCCAAGAAGAGCGTCGGAATAGAGAGTATGAAGTTAGTTTGGTGAATGCTTTAAAGAATTCATATGAAGGGATTGAGGAGATAACAATTACGAACCCCTCGTACAGCTCAATTCCTTCAGAGGCTTGGGGGGCTGATGTGAAACTAAAATTTTTTGATGGAACATCTAAGGAACATGTTTTAGCTTTTGATATAAACTCGAATAAAATTAGGATAGGTGTATATAATAACGAAGATGAAGAATTTCAACATTTTCTAAATTCTAGACGAGGTTCTACTAAGTCAAAAGTTAAAGTTAAATATTCGAATGGCTCAGAAGGGGACCTATGATGAATAAATACATTTATACAGATAAACAACTTAATAAATTGAATCAAGGTCCGAATGTTTACAGTGTTAATACTTAGTTCGTACAACGTAAAGAAAATCGAACAAATATTGTTACTGCTAAATCAGATAACGAGTTAAAAAAAGGTGAAATTAACACCATAACCACCTCCGATGATCAAGAATTCCGTGTTGTCGCCACTAAGTCTGACATTGAAACAGATTTTGATGGACTGGCGGTTTCACCTATTGTGAACGGCAAACCAGATTATAAAAATGTAGCCGTGATTGCTGCTGGAACCGATCCTGGGAGTCCTACTATGATTGACAGATGTAAAATAACTTTTTCTTATTATAGTGTAATATAGACTAATCTTTCTTATAGTATAATAAAAAGGAGAAAAGCTTAAATGAACAATTCCAGCAATAAAAAGAGTCATAAAAGGTTACTAATCGTTTTGTTACTCGCAATCATCACAGCAGCAGGTTTTTTTATGTTTAGCATGTTAGGGAAATCTCAAGAAGAACGTCGGAATAGAGAGTACGAAGTTAGTTTGGTGAATGCATTAATGAATTCCTATGAAGGGATAGAAGAGATCAAGATTATGAATCCTGATTATACAAACCCACCAGGGTCATGGTCTTGTGATGTAGAAATCAAGTTCAAAGATGAAAGAAAAATTAAGTATGGGATTGGATATTCTTTAGACACCGAAGAAATAACAGATGCTTCATTGGAATGGGAAGGAAGAATAGAAGATAGACAGTTTTTGAATGAAAACAAGGGTAAAACCACTTCGAAAATCAGGGTAACTTATTCTGATAACGACGAAGAAGAGCAATAATGACATTTAATTATACAGATAAACAGCTTAATAATTTAAATAGAGATACTGGTGTTTACAGTGTGAATTCAGAGTTTGCTAGACGAAAATATAAAAAGCTTGTTGTTAATAAACCTGATTCTGAATTAGCTAGCTATGAAACCAACACTATAATCACCCCCGATGGTCAAGAACTCCGTGTCGTTGCGACTAAGTCTGACCCAGGAACAGGTTTTGATGGAACTTGTTTTAGATACATTTTTTTCTATTCTAGTGTTATTTATCTTTAAATTATAGTAGAATGAAGAAAAGGAGGAAAGCTTAAATGAGTAATTCTGGCATCAAAAAGAGTCATAAAAGGCTACTAATCGTTGTGTCACTCGCAATCATCACAGCAGGAGGTGTTTTTATGTTTAGCATGTTAGGGAAATCTCAAGAAGAACATCGAAATAGAGAGTATGAAGTGAGTCTGGTTGAAACTTTAAAAGATAGTTATGAGGGTATTGAAGAAATTAGATTTTCTAATGCAAACTACACAAATCCGCCAGAAAGTTGGACTTGCGTAGTTGAACTATTTTTTAATGATAGAAGCATAAAATATAAAATTAATTATTCGAAAAATGATAAACGTATTTCTGATGTATCTTTAGAGAGAGAGAATAGAAAAGAGGATCGAGATTTTTTGAATAGTCACTTGGGAAAGACAAATAAACTCACAAAAGTTGTTTATTCAGACGGTTCAGAAGGAGAATATTAATGGTGTATAGTTATACTGATAAACAACTTAATGAATTAAATCAAGGGAAAAATGTTTATAGTGTAAATTCTGAGTATGCTGAAAGGGAAGTTGAAAAGAAGGTTGTATCCAAAACAGATGATAAGTTATTTTCGGATGAAACCAACACTATAACTACCTCAGATGGTCAAGAATTCCGTGTCGTTGCCACTAAGTTTGACCTAGGAACAGGTTTTGATGGTTTGGCGGTAGCTCCTATGGTCAACGGTGAACCAGATTATAAAAATATAGCTGTTATTGCTGCAGGGACGGATCCAGGGAGTCCTACTAAGATTGATGTTGTAACTGCAATTGCAGAAAGAGAGACATCTATATCACCTCAATATTATGTAGCGGACCGATTTGTAAAAGAAATTATGGAAGACCCTAGATATGAAGTCAGTCAACTTTCTGGTTATTCACAAGGATCTTATATGCTGAAAGTAGGAGCTAAATATCATATTCCAACTACAACTTTTAACGCTTGGTTCACTTATCTATCACTTTCTAACGAAGAAAAAGCATTTATTGATAAAAATCCAGCCATGTTTATTGATTACCGTAGAAAACATGATGATGTAGTACGTTGGAATGATTTCAATCACCCTGAATGGTTTAATAAGTCCTTCTTAAAAATGCCTGATACAATATTCTGGCTGGACGGAACTAGCCACAATATCGATGATTGGGAGTTTGATCCTGTAACTGGTCAAGTTGTAGATGGTAAAGGAGGAAAACCCTTAATTAGTGGTGTTTATCGAGTTTATGCCAACAGTCTCCGAGGAATGGCTCATTACAAGGACTTGAAGTCAAAATGGTCATCAGGTGGCATTAGTAGCTCTGAGGAAATATACTTAGATGCAGCTCAAGGTTCTATATTATCATCATCAATGGCTACGGCAGCAAGAACTGGAGCCGATGAAGTGAGCGCCTTAGCCAAGATTGCTAACCAAGAATTACAAGAAATTTGGTCAAAAATCGATTTTACAAGCTATACAGCCTTAGCTCCCTATGAAGTTGAAGCTCTTTTTGCTAGCCAAGGTATCACTCAAGCACAGTTTATCGATACTTTTCAGGCAGAAACGGATCAAATAGTCACTAAGATGAATGCTTCCGCCCAAGGATTTGAAAATTTGGATAAACAATTACAGGAAGTCATCGAAAAAACAGTGGCAACAGACACACAATTTGCTAAGGAGTTCAGACAATGGAAAGCAGAGATGTAAAATGGGATGCCATTAGACAAAAAGAGAGGGAAATTCTTAACCTCGAAGAACAATACTATCTGGAAAAGAACAAGTTAGAGAAAAAGACACTAGACTTAGAGGAACGTTCTGTAAGATTAGAAAAGATCATGAACGAAGAAGCTGATAAAATGTACCTAGTATTAAGAAAGTTTTCATCACCAGCTGATTGTGTTAGAGAGTACTTTACAGAAATAGAAAATTTGAGATATCATTCTAACCAAGTTTATAGAACTAATGAAATAAAACTGGAAAAAGAAAAAGAAAAAATAGATAAAAAATTTCTACAAAGAAAAAATATCTTAGATGAAGAATATCAAAAACTAAGGAGAAACTATGCAAGCACCAATGAATGAGTACTATACTGATGAAGAATACCAATACGCTCTAAAACAAATGTATCGCATGATGGAAAGAAATCGTATTCTGGCACAATGCCAATTGGCAAAGACCGCTAAAAATCAAATAAAAGAAAGTTTTGACCAAAAATCGAAAACAATTGCAAGAGATACTAAAGCAACAATAACAAGTATTAACAGCCAAATGGACACTGCAATACAAGGTAAAGTTCGCAAGAGTCTTGAAACAAAAATACCTAATATGTTAGTCAAGTATGATGATGTATAAAGAAGAATTTTTCGTATGGTTATATAGTTTTCTTTGCATCTATGTCCTCTACAATATCTTTCCGAAAAACTATAATTTTCTTGAAAAATAAATAAGTCTATGCTATACTACTAGTAGACTTACTTTATGGAGAAAATACATGAAACGTGAGATTTTATTAGAACGAATCGACAAACTAAAACAAATCATGCCCTGGTATGTTTTGGAATACTACCAATCTAAGCTTGCTGTTCCTTACAGTTTTACAACCTTGTACGAATACCTCAAGGAATACGATCGATTTTTCAGCTGGGTTTTGGAGTCTGGTATTTCAAACGCTGATAAAATGTCTGATATTCCTTTATCTGTCTTGGAAAATATGTCTAAGAAAGACATGGAATCCTTTATCCTTTACCTACGTGAACGTCCTTTGCTGAATGCTAATACAACAAAGCAAGGTGTTTCACAGACAACCATCAATCGGACTTTGTCAGCACTTTCTAGTCTTTACAAGTATCTGACCGAGGAGGTTGAAAACGATCAGGGGGAACCTTATTTCTATCGTAATGTAATGAAGAAAGTTTCAACCAAGAAAAAGAAAGAAACACTTGCTGCCAGAGCTGAAAACATCAAGCAAAAACTCTTTCTAGGTGATGAAACAGAAGGCTTTCTAACTTATATCGACCAAGAGTACCCACAACAGCTCTCAAATCGAGCTCTCTCATCATTCAACAAAAATAAAGAACGTGATTTGGCTATCATTGCCCTTCTCTTGGCGTCTGGTGTCCGCTTGTCTGAAGCTGTTAATCTGGATATAAGGGATCTCAATCTCAAGATGATGGTTATTGATGTCACTCGAAAAGGTGGCAAACGTGATTCGGTCAATGTCGCTGCCTTTGCTAAGCCTTATCTAGAGAATTATCTAGCCATTCGAAATCAACGCTATAAGACGGAAAAAACAGATACAGCCCTTTTTTTGACACTCTACAGAGGTATTCCTAATCGTATCGATGCTTCTAGCGTTGAGAAAATGGTTGCTAAGTACTCTGAAGATTTTAAAGTGCGTGTAACACCCCACAAACTGCGCCATACGTTAGCAACCAGGCTCTATGATGCCACTAAATCGCAAGTTTTGGTCAGTCACCAGCTAGGACATGCCAGCACACAAGTCACTGACCTCTATACCCATATCATTAATGATGAACAAAAGAATGCTCTAGATAGTTTATAAAATACATAAAATAAATTATGTAATATATGATTTTAAAAAAGAAGCTGGTCCTACAACCAACTTCTTTCTGGTTTATCCAACTACCGCTTCAGCAATTTCTTCACGGCTAATACCAGCGAAGTAGCGTGTAATATCAATGGTTTCTAGCGCCTTAAGGACATCTTCGCGTTCGTATTTCACTCCACGAAGGACATCTTCTACTGCAGCAACGTCTTCAATACCAAAGAAGTCACCATAAATCTTGATGTCTTGGATTTTTGATTCGACGACATTAGCAAAGACTTCCACCTTACCACTAGTGAATTTGGTTCCACGACGGACGTTAAATTCAGGTGATTTACCATAGTTCCAGTCCCAAGTTCCAAACTTAGTATCTTTGATACGGTTAATTTCAGCCAATTCTTCCTCAGAAAAAACGTATTCTGTCATCTCTGGATACTCTTTTTTCATGTATTCCAAGAGTAAGTCACGGAATTCTTCAACTGTGATTTTTTCTGGCAATTCATTGACAATATTAGTTACACGGGCACGAACAGATTTCACACCTTTTGATTCAAATTTATCTTTTGAAACCTTAAGGGCGTTAGCAAGGACTGACAAATCAACGTCAAAGAGCAAGCAACCATGGTGCATGATACGACCATTGATATAGGCTTGGGCATTGCCACAGAATTTCTTGCCGTCAATCTCAAGGTCGTTACGACCTGTGAACTCAGCTTTAACTCCAAGTTGAGCCAGGGTATTGATAACTGGAGTTGAAAAGCTCTTGAAGTCAAAGGCCTTGTTTTCATCTTCATTTGAAATGATGGTGTAGTTGAGGTTGTTTAAATCGTGATAAACAGCCCCACCACCACTGATACGGCGGACTACCTCAATGCCATTTTCTCGAACATAATCACGGTTGATTTCTTCGATAGTATTCTGGTGACGACCAACAATGATAGATGGCTTGTTAATCCAAAGTAGGAAGATTTGATCCTCATCCAAAAGGTGTTTAAAGGCATATTCTTCCAAGGCAATATTAAAGGCAGTGTCGTTTGAATGATTGATAATATATTTCATGATATCCCTTTATACGATAGAGACTGGAAAATATCTTTCCAGTCTATTCTATCTTTCTTTTATTTTTTCTTAGGTGAATGGATGGCCATTCCTAAAACATCTGCAAATGCTTCGTACATCACTTCAGAGTAGGTTGGGTGTCCGTGGATAGTCTTCAGCATTTCTTCAACAGTAATTTCCATTTCGATAATGCTTGATGCCTCGTTAATCAATTCTGCAGCTGCAGGACCGATGATATGAACACCAAGGATTTCCCCGTATTTCTTATCTGCGATGACTTTAACGAAACCTTGAGCTGCATCTGAGGCAATGGCACGACCGTTAGCAGCAAAGTTGAACTTACCGATGGCAACATCGTATTTCTCACGGGCTTGTTCTTCTGTCAAACCTACTGCTGCTACTTCAGGAAGAGTATAGATGGCTGCAGGAGTTAAATTCAACTTGGCAACAGCATGGTTTCCTTTGAGAGCATTTTCAGCGGCAACTTCACCCATACGGAAGGCTGCGTGAGCCAACATCTTAGTACCGTTGATGTCACCTGGTGCGTAGATACCTGGAACAGAAGTTTCCATGTATTCGTTGACCTTGATGCGACCACGATCCAATTCAAACTCAACATCACCAATACCTTCAAGGTCTGGCACACGACCGATTGAAAGAAGAGCTTTATTTGCGATGATATCGTCTTTTCCTTCAACCTTGATACGAAGTTGACCATTTTCCTCGATGATTTCTTGGAGTTTAGTGTCAGTTAAGATGGTCATACCTTTACGCTCAAGAATCAAGCGAAGGTTCTTAGAAATTTCAGCGTCCATAGCTGGGACGATACGGTCCATCATTTCGATGACAGTTACTTTTGAACCAAATGTCATGAAGGCTTGTCCAAGCTCGATACCTACGACACCACCACCGATGATAACAAGACTTTCTGGTACTTCATTCATTTCAAGAATGTCGTCACTAGTCATCACAAGTGAAGATTCCATACCAGGAACGTTGATTTTGCTGACTTTTGAACCACCAGCAAGGATGATTTTCTTGGTTTCAAGCAATTCAGAACCATTTACCAAGACATTCTTGTCCTTAGTGATCGTACCAATTCCTTTATGAACAGTAACTCCGTAGCTACGAAGAAGACCAGCAACTCCACCAACAAGAGTATTAACAACTTTAGATTTAGTTTCTAAAAGTTTGTCCATATCTACAGTGAAGTTTGGATTTTCAATGACGATACCACGGTTTGCAGCATGACCAATATTTTCAATAATTTCAGCGTTATGAAGGTAGGTCTTGGTTGGAATACATCCACGGTTTAAGCAGGTTCCACCAAGTTCAGATTTCTCAACAAGGGCAACCTTACCACCGAGTTGGGCAGCTTTAATGGCTGCAACATAACCAGCAGGACCTCCGCCAATCACGACGATATCAAAAGCATCATCGCTCTTACCACCGTCATTTGAGGCACTTGCTGCAGGTGCTGGGCTAGCTTCTGATGCTGAGGCTCCAGCTGTTGGGATGTTTTCCCCTTCTTCACCAAGGTAACCGATAACTTCCGTTACAGGGACTGTTTCACCGTCCCCTTTTAGGATAGCAATCAAGTATCCATCTTCTTCGGCTTCCAATTCCATGCTGACTTTGTCAGTCATGATTTCCAAAAGGATTTCTCCTTCTTTTACAAATTCTCCGACTTTTTTATTCCATTGGACAATTTGTCCTTCTGTCATATCCACGCCGGCTTTCGGCATAATTACTTCTAAGGCCATGTCTTCCTTCCTTTATCTATATCTTTAAAAATGGCTACTCTTGTTCTTAAATCAACATTGAGATTGGATTTTCAATCAATTCTTTCAAATCTTTCATAAACTTGGCTCCAGCCATACCATCTACGACACGGTGGTCGATGGTTAATCCTAGGCTCATGATAGGGCGAATCACAATTTCACCATTGACGACAACTGGCTTCTCAATTGTCGAACTCACACCAAGGATAGCTGAGTTTGGTTGGTTGATGATAGGACCAAAGGACTGAACGCCAAACATCCCCAAGTTACTGATAGTAAATGTTGAATTTTGCAGTTCGCTTGGAGCTAATTTACCATCCAAGGTACGGCCAATAACATCCTTAAAGGCTACAACCAGTTCAGAAAGACTCATCTTCTCAGCATTGTAAACAACAGGAGTCATCAATCCATTATCCATCCCAACTGCCATCGCAAGGTTGACATAGTTGTGAGTGATAATAGTCTTGCCATCTTCAGTCAATGAAGCGTTGATGAAAGGGTGTTTCATAAGAGTCTTAACAACAGCAAGTGAAAGAAGATCTGTTACAGTGGTCTTCTTCCCAGTTGCTTCCATGATTGGCTCAAGAACCTTCTTACGAAGAGCCAACATTTCAGTCATATCAACTTCATAGTTGAGCGTGAAGGTTGGCGCAGTTAGGTAAGATTCAACCATGCGTTGGGCAATAACCTTACGCATTGGTGTCATTGGAATACGCTCGATTTCACCGTATGGTGTTACATTATCAGGAACTTCTTCCACTTTTTCAATCTGAGCAGGAGACTTGATGGTATCGTTTTCGATATTTTCAGGAAGCAGGGCCAAAACATCCTTCTTCATGATTTTACCACGATGACCAGTTCCTTGGATTTCCTGCCAAGCAATGTTATGTTCGAGGGCAATTCGTTTTGCAAGTGGCGAAATGCGAACCACATTTGTGTCTTTATAAGTTTCCACGTCTTCTTTGTGGACACGACCGTTTGCACCTGAGCCAGAAACGTCGTAAAGGTTGATCCCTAGATCATCCGCTAACTTTCTAGCTGCAGGAGTCGCTCTTAACTTGTCATCAGCCATGACCTCTCCAATTCTATACTAAGATATTAAGGACGCAGAGGGCAATGAAAAAATAGGAGATTGACGATGTGTTCGATGAACACAAGGAAATCTATCTTTTTTTTCGCAGACCTCCGTCCGAATTCAATTATATGATACTAAGGGCGTTTAAAAGCGACCGAAAAATAGGAAATCAACGCAGACTTCGATGAAGTCAAGGAGATTTATCCTTTTTCCGAACTTTTAGCCCATGCTCTAATCTAAAATATTAAGGACGAAGAGCTTTGCACCTAAAAGATACAAAGTTTCTCGTCAGCTTTATTTTTTTACATAATTTATCTTATGCAATTCTATTCTTTGTTATAAGTCTTACGGATGGCATCTTTGATGCTTTCAACTGTTGGAATCATTGCATTTTCTAGGTTTTGTGCGTAAGGCATTGGCACATCTTCTCCTGCGCAACGGCGGATTGGTGCATCTAGATAGTCAAATGCTTCTGATTCTGAAATAATTGCTGAAATCTCACCGATATAGCCACTTGTTTTGTGGGCATCGTTGACCAAAACTACCTTACCAGTCTTCTTAACTGAGTTAATGATGATATCCTTATCAAGCGGTACAAGGGTACGTGGGTCCACGATTTCAACAGAAATTCCCTCTTCTGCTAATTCTTCAGCAGCTTGAACCACACGGCGAAGCATTTTCCCATAGGTAACAACTGTTACATCCGTACCTTCACGTTTGATTTCTCCAACTCCAAGTGGAATTGTGTAGTCTGGATCAACTGGTACTTCGCCTTTTTGGTTAAATTCTGACTTGTACTCAAGAATGATAACTGGGTTGTTATCACGGATAGAAGACTTGAGCAGTCCTTTCATGTCCGCAGGTGTTCCGGGTGCCACAACCTTAAGACCAGGAATGTGAGTAAACCAAGACTCTAGAGATTGTGAGTGCTGGGCTGCAGAACCAACTCCATTACCAGCTGCGCATCGAACAGTCATTGGAACCTGACCTTTACCACCAAACATATAACGTGTTTTAGCAGCTTGGTTGACGATATTGTCCATGGCAATAACCGAGAAGTCCATGAAGGTCATATCAACGATTGGACGAAGTCCTGTCATGGCTGCTCCTGCTGCTGCTCCAGAGATGGCAGCTTCAGAAATCGGACAGTCACGAACACGTTCTGGACCAAATTCTTCAAGCATTCCGACAGAAGTACCGAAGTCTCCTCCAAAGACACCGACATCTTCTCCCATCAAGAACACATTTTCATCGCGACGCATTTCCTCAGACATAGCAAGGATAATGGTGTCACGGAAGGACATTGTTTTTGTTTCCATTTTATCTCTTTCTCCTTAGTCTGCGTAAATATCTTCAAATGCTGATTCAAGCGGTGGGAATGGGCTTTCCTCTGCAAATTTAACAGAAGCTTCTACTGCTTCCTTGACTTGTGCTTGGATTTCTTCCAATTCTTCGGCACTTGCAATAGTGTTTTCAATGAGGTACTTGCGAAGGTTTTCGATTGGGTCTTTTTGTTTCCACAATTCCACTTCTTCACGTGTACGATATTTACCAGGGTCAGATGATGAGTGACCAAGCCAGCGATAAGTTACACTTTCAATCAAGACTGGACCATTGCCACTGCGAACATGATCAACAGCTTTCTTAAATCCTTCGTAGACATCGATGACATTATTTCCGTCTTCGATGAACATTCCAGGAATTCCATAAGCGGCGCTACGTTGATGGATATGTTCTACATTGGTCATTTTCTTAATATCAGCAGAGATTCCATAACCGTTGTTAATGCAATAGAAAATGACTGGCAGGTTCCAGATAGAAGCCATGTTCACTGCTTCGTGGAAAACACCTTCGTTAGTCGCACCATCTCCAAAGAAGCAGACAACGATTTTTCCAGTATGTTGCATTTGCTGACTGAGGGCTGCACCAACAGCGATTCCCATACCACCACCTACGATACCATTGGCACCTAGGTTACCAGCATCAAGGTCGGCGATATGCATAGATCCACCTTTACCTTTACAGGTTCCAGTGTATTTGCCAAGGATTTCAGCCATCATTCCGTTGAGGTCAATCCCTTTGGCAATAGCTTGTCCGTGACCACGGTGGTTTGAGGTGATCAGATCATCTGGATTGAGAGCCAACATAGCACCCACGTTAGCTGCCTCTTCTCCAACAGAAAAGTGCGTCATTCCTGGCACTTTCCCTTTCTTTACTAATTGTGCAATTTTTAAGTCCATACGACGGATTTCTTCCATCTTACGGAACATCTCTAGCAAAAGATTTTTATCTAAAGTTGACATCTTCTTGCCTTTCTAACTTTCTTCTTACCTTACTATTTTACCGTTTTTAGCAAATACTGTCAAAGTTTTTCTAAAGAAAAATTCACAAAATAAAGAAGAAAAACCCATGAAAACAAGGGATTTTCTTATCAAGAATATTTTTTCACAAACTTTTTAGCGTTTAGATTTTTCTAAAAATTCAAATCTCTTCATAATCACAGTTAAACGCCAACGGTATAGCGCCCCACTCACGATTAGACTAATAATCAAACCAATCCAGTATGAATAAGCGCCAAAATCTGTTAGGGAATCAAATAGCATAGCCACTGGGATTGCTACACCCCAATAACCAACCAAACCAAGGTAAAAAGGAATAACTGTATCCTTATACCCCCGTAAAATTCCCTGAAGAGGTGCCGCAAAGGTATCTGCTAACTGGAAGAAAAGGCTGTAAGTCAAAAAACGTGCTGTCAAATCGATGAATTCTGGGTCGTTCCCATAAATACTGGCCACATTTCCTCGAAAAATGTAAAGGAAGGATAAGGTGAAGGCCGCAAAAATGAGGGCAGTCCATCTTCCTAGACCAATATAGGTCTTCGCATCATCAAATCGCTTGGCTCCCACTTCATAGGAAACGACAATAGCCATAGCCGATGAGATACTCATAGGAAAGGCGTACATAAGACTTGAAAAGTTCATAGCTGACTGGTGACTAGCGATAATCAAGGACGAAAACTTAGCCATAATCAAGCCAACCACGGAAAAGATAGCCACTTCCGCAAAGACAGTTCCCCCAATAGGAAGACCTAAGCGAACTCCTTCCTTAATTTTATCCATATTAAGTGGAATTCGTTTCTCAAGGTGTAAGGCTTTGAGCTTCTCCTGTTTAAATAAAACCAGAACAGAAATCCCCAGCAAGACCCAGTAAGCCAAGGATGTTCCTAAACCTGCACCAGCTCCTCCCAGCTCTGGAACTCCAAAGGCTCCGTAAATCAAGAGATAGTTAAATCCGCTATTGAGAGGAAGTAACAAAAGCATGAGATACATAGACAGTTTGGTCAACCCTAGCGAATCCAGCAAGGAACGAATGACACTAAAAAGCAACAGGGGGATAATTCCGATAGATAAAAACCAAAGATAGCGAACTGCTACTGCCGCCACCGGCGCTTCTAGTCCAATATGATTCAAGATTGGTGGTGCCAGGAAAAGTACCAGTCCCAGTAAGAGCACAGATAGACCCAAGGCCAGATAGATGAACTGGTAAAAATCAGACGCAACTTCTTCCTTTTTGCCTCGACCAAGATGGTGACCAATGATGGGCACCAAGGCCGATACAATCCCTGTTAGAAAGGTAAAGAAAGGATTCCAGATACTGGTTGCCATAGACACACCAGCCAAGTCCATGGTATTGTATTGACCAGTCATAGTCGTATCAACAAAGGATGCAGAATAATTGGCAAATTGATAAATCAGGATAGGGAAAAATATCTTTAAAAATAAGATAAACTTGTCTTTAAAATGATGGGTTTGGTACATATAGGCTCTCTATTCTTTTTGTTTACAGAGCAGACTCCCACCTAGTTTTGATAGACGATTTGTCCCTTACATATGGTATATTTAACCTGCCCTTTTAAGGTTTCACCGATGAATGGTGAATTAGCTGCTTTTGAAGCAAAATGGGAGTCCACAAGGCGGTCAGCCTTAGCATCAAAAATAGTGATGTCCGCTGGACCATTCTCAGCCAAGTAACCTGCTTCAAAGTTATAAAGTTTAGCTGGGTTGTATGTCATCTTTTCGAGCAATTCCATCAAACTTAACTCACCAGCTTCTACCAAAAAGGTCAAGCCAAGGGACAGTGATGTTTCTAAACCAGTCATACCAGATGGCGCTTTGGTAATATCATCGACGTTTTTCTCATCTGCATGGTGAGGCGCATGGTCAGTCGCGATAACTGTGATGACACCTGACTTGAGACCTTTAATCACGGCACGACGGTCTGATTCCAAACGAAGCGGCGGATTCATCTTAGCATTGCTACCTTGTGTCAAAAGAAGTGCTTCGGTCTTAGAAAAATGCTGTGGCGCTACTTCTGCTGTTACTTGCGCACCCAATCCTTGAGCAAACTCCACTACTTTAACACTTTCTTCCTTAGACAAATGTTGAATATGAACATGGGACTTGGTTGCATAGGCAATCATGACATCACGCGCCATCATAGCATACTCAGCTACCCCAGTCGCACCACAGATATGGAAATGTTCTTTAGCAATATTTTCGTTAAACCCAAGAATCCCATTCAAACCTGGATCTTCCTCATGAAGACTAATAAAGGTATTAAGCTTTTTGGCTTCCTCCATGGCTTCCTTTACCACTTTACTGCTTTCAAGCGGAATACCGTCATCAGAAAAACCAACAGCTCCAGCTTCTAAAAGTGCCTTAAAGTCAGTTAAATCTTGCCCATTAAAATTTTTGGTAATGGTCGCAACTGTTTTGATATTAATCTTCTCTTTGGCAGCTGACTGGAGAACTTCTTGCAAAGTCTCCACGTCTGAAATGGTTGGACTAGTATTAGCCATCATGACAACAGTTGTAAAACCACCTGTAGCGGCTGCTAAGGCACCAGTATGGATATCCTCCTTGTGGGTCTGACCAGGTTCACGGAAATGAACATGAATATCGACCAAGCCAGGAGCAACTACAAGACCTGTAGCATCTAAGATTTCTGCTCCTTCTTCCTTGATTTCGGCAGCAATTTTAACAATTTTCCCATCGTGGACTAAAACATCACACACTTGATCCAAACCAGACTTGGGATCCATTACACGACCATTTTTAATTAGTAGCATCTGCTTTCTCCTTTATTCATAGAAATCAACTTGGGTATCCAACAATTTATCCCCATCATAAACAAACTTGGCTGAAAAGAAGGGTTTATCCTCTAAAAGCCACTCAACAAAGGTATGATCCCCTTCCCAAGTAGGCTTGCTCAAAACCTCGTCATAGGGAACCCATTCTAGCGTCCCCTCATTACAGTCAATCACGTCGCCCTCAAACTCCGTCACCTTAAAAACATAGGTATACCAGTCTAAATCTGGCGTAAATTCAGGAAAAGTGATAACACCTTTTAGAACTGGTTTAGCTTTGAGCCCTGTTTCTTCAAGGATTTCACGCACTGCACATTCCTGTGGAGTCTCACCACGCTCCAGCTTACCACCCACACCAATCCATTTCCCTTCATGGACATCATTGGGTTTCTTATTGCGGTGGAGCATAAGCAATTCTTTCCCGTTATCAATGTAGCAAATCGTCGCTAACTGAGGCATATTTTCTCCTTATCTAAGCCAATCGATTGGCTCTTGTCCTGTCTCTTTTAAGAATGCATTGGCCTTGGAAAAAGGCTTGGAACCCCAAAATCCTCTATAAACCGACAAAGGACTGGGATGGGCTGATTCGATAATCAAGTGATGAGGATTGGTAACCAAGGTCTTCTTCTTGCGTGCATAGGATCCCCAGAGTACAAAGACCACTGGCCTATCTAGATGATTGACCACCTGAATCACAGCATCCGTAAAAGGCTCCCATATCTGTCCGGCATGACCATTGGCCTGTCCAGCAGGAACAGTCAAACAAGCATTGAGAAGCAAGACTCCTTGCTCAGCCCAAGCTGTCAAATCATGAGATTTCTTAACACCAAGATCATCTGACAATTCTTGCAAGATATTTTGCAAGGATGGCGGAGCTGGGATAGAGTCCGGTACAGAAAAACTCAAGCCCTGCGCTTGACCTGGCCCGTGATAGGGATCTTGCCCTAGAATCACCACCTTAACTTCTTCAAGCGGTGTTGTAAATAGAGCTTGAAAAACCTTTTCCTTGGGCGGATAAACAGTACCCTGAGCATAGACCTGCTCCATAAACTGATTGATTTTCCCAAAATAACCCTCAGGTAATTGCGTCTTTATCAAATCATGCCAAGACGAGTGTTCCATAGCCGACTCCTTCGTTTTTACTGCCTCTATTATAGCAAAAAGTGGCTATCTAAACCACTTTTTACAGTTTATCTAAACAATCCAGCAAGTCTTGGTAAGACTGGGCTTCGTAGGTTGGCTGGGCTTGTGTGTGATTTTCGAGGTGATGAGGATTGTACCAGATAGTGTCAATCCCCGCATTATTGCCACCTTGAATGTCGGCGGTTAGGGAAACTCCAATCATCAGCGTCTTTTCTTTGCTAAAACCTGCAATCTGTTGGCCAATTTTTTCATAAAAGAGAGCATCTGGCTTTTGTGTTTGCAATTGTTCAGAGATAAAGACTTGATTGAAATAAGGTGCCAGACCAGATTGAGCCAAGCGCCCTGTCTGAATGGCTGTAATGCCATTTGTCGCAGCATACAAGTCATAATCACGCTCGATGAGGCTGTCTAAGAGTTCATGAGTTCCCGAAAGAGTTTGTCCCTGTTGGGCTAAGTAAAACTGGTAACGCTGAGCAAGTAAAGTCCCGTCCTTCTCCAGCCCAAAATGGGAAAATAAACGAGAAAAGCGCGTGTTAACCAGCTCTTGTTTACTAATTTTCTTTTGCTCCAAGTCCTTCCATAGAGCCTTGTTCATAGGAACGTAAAAGTCTTTGTAGGCCTGAATATCTGCAACCCCTTCTTCTTGTAGAAGTTGCGTTAAAGACACATCCTCAGCAGCATCAAAATCAAGCAAGGTGTGGTCGAGATCGAAGAGTAGAAATTTGTAGGACAATTTGAGAGTTTTCCTTTCTAAGATAAACAACTCTCACTTCAGCCAGTTGTTTAATGTAAAAACTTAAAAGTGGTAAAGTATAACAAAAATAATAGTTCCAATTGATTAACTAACACATACTATTCTAGTGAATTATAAAAAAATCTTCTATAAATTCGAGCAATAGTTAAAATAGCTACAAATATGACTCCCAAAATAGATAATACTATTTTCACAAAACTCATTTCAGAGCCTATTACATAGATATGAAAAAGAGGGGCTAGTCCTACACATAGAGACAATAGATAACTACTAAATCTTATCTCACCAATTCCTGCAAAAAAATGTTTCATTTTAAATATTCTCCTTTGAAGCCCCTAATGATTAAAAATAATGACTGCTTAAAATTAAACAGCTCTAAAATCTAAATATTTGTCAGAGATAAGCTATACTAAGATTATTTTTTAAGCACAACCTTCTTGCTCTTATGGTTTAATTATATTATAACACTATAAAATTTTCAATTTAATTGATATTTACCATTTAATCATATTCGATGAGTTGTATTTTACAGATTAATATTATTTAGCATTCTTTTTTAGTCACTTTTTAATTCTCAAATTCCCTTTGTTTATACAACCATAATATTATTGAAAAACAACTTAAGATTAAAGATTTTCATCCTCTTTTTATTCTGGTAGCACTACACACTCAACTCAAACAACTTATAAAACTCACCTCTCCTATCCATCAAGTCACAAAAAGAACCATCTTCAACAATGACGCCTGCTTTCATAAAGAGAATTCTATCGTATCTTTTCAAAATGTTTTCATTCAACTTGTGGGTTACTACAAGTGCAGTCAAATTTTGAATATCCAAGATTGAACTTTCAATTTCAGTAGTTACTTGATTATCCAAAGACGAAGTAGCCTCATCCAATAATAAGATTGGTGTTTTTCGAATCAAGGCACGCGCAATACTAACTCTTTGTTTTTGTCCGCCAGATAAATTTGATCCATTCTCTCCACATAAAGCTTGTAAACCAGATTCATTATCTAAAACATAACTTTCTAAACCTGACTGCTGGACAGCTTGCCTAATTTCCTCATCAGTGAAGAATTGATTAAGAGTAATATTTGCTCTTAAAGTATCATCAAAGATATAAACATCTTGCTGAACAATAGTCATTAAGTTATAAAGGCTCTCTGCTGAAATAGCTTGCAAATCTTGATTATCAATTGAGATATACCCACTTGTTACATCATAGAAACGCAGTAATAGATTGAGTAAAGTTGATTTTCCACTACCTGACATACCTACTATTGCAATTTTTTCCCCCTTTTTGATCTGCAAAGATAAATTATTAAAAATCTTTTTCTCAGCATTAGGGTAGAAAAAATCTACGTTTGAAAAAGAAATGACATCATCAAAATATTCTTTCGTTTTACCAGTTTGAAGTTCGATTACATCTTTTACCTCAAATGAATTCAGTGTAGCCTGACCTTCGCGGAATTTACTCATTCCCATACCAATTTCATTTAGTGGCATTACTACAAAATTGACTAGTTGAACAATAGCTGTAACACTCCCGATTGTGGTATGCCCACCGAAGACCAGATACATTCCTCCACCAAAGGCTACTAAAAAAACAATCATCCCTGAAAGTTGAGAAATAACATTAGATAAAACATCAAATTTTCCTTTGATGAAATATATCTCATCCAATTTTTCGCTTTCGTTTTTGTAATCTTGACGGATAGCCTCTTTCACATTAAAACTCTTTATAACTAGAAACCCTGCTAAAATATCTTTAACCTTAGCTAAATATTTCTGATCGGATATTATAGAAATATTTTGTAGAGAGGCTGATTTTTGTCCAATAAATCCTGAAATCATCATAGGAATAATGCTAGCAATGATAACTAATAAGGTCAAAAACCAATTACCTATAAACATGGCTACTAGTGAGAAAATCATTAAGGAAATATTTTTTGAAATATTAAAATACTGGTGCAAATAATCCTGCTCAATTTTCTTCATGTTCTCAGTTAATATTGAAATAAATTTCCCTGATTTTTCCTTAGAAAATTCTCTATAATCGCTATCTAAAATAGATTTAAACACCTTATTTTTGTATCTTGACATAATCTGCCTAACAAGTTTATTTCTTAATCGAAGGGATATAAAATTAAGACTGGCATAGATAAATATTACGATAGCGCCTATTAGTATCGCTTGGGTTAGAGCTTCCCTATTTTGGGACATTCCACTATCAATTATAATTTTAATAGAATAAGCAAAAGCAATATTAGTTAAAGGAACTAGTATATTAAAAATCATGAAAGTATAAAAAGACTTCTTATGGTACTTTGTCAATTGTTTCATTCCTAATCTACCTCATAATTCTTAAATTTCATTTAGAAAATGTGACATAAAATATTCTTCTAAGTCAATATTCTCTCTCCTAATCTCTTTCATAGAGACTTGTTCTAGCATTTCTCCATTTTTGATAACACCAATTTTATCTGCTATCTGTGAAATTTCCGATAATATATGACTCGATATTAGTATTGTAATTCCATGTTCCTTTGAAAGCGACAACAAAAGATTTCGAATTTCTTGAATTCCTATTGGATCTAAACCATTGATTGGCTCATCTAAAATTAACAATTTAGGTTTTGTTAGAAACGCACGAGCTAAACCAAGCCTTTGCCTCATTCCTAACGAAAAATCTTTTACTTTTTTAGTCGTATTTTTTAATCCGACCATCCTTAAGGCTCTTATTATATCTGATTCGGTAATATTTTTCCTCATATATTGCGCGTGAATTTCCAAAATTTCTTTTGCTGTGAGGTTTTCATAAAAAATTGGTGTTTCAATAACACTTCCAACTTGACTTAGAATCTCCTCTCTGTGATCTTGTAAATTTTTTCCAAAGATTTCAATACTACCAGATGTAACAGTTGATAAGGATAACATGCATTTCATTAAAGTTGTTTTCCCTGCGCCATTTGGTCCTAAAAATCCATAGATTTCTCCTTCAGCAATTTGAAGGTTGATACCACTTAAAATTTCTTCTTTATCAATTGTTTTAAAAACTTCTTTTACTTCAACAATATTTTTCATTTCTATCTCTCTTTCTATATCTAGCTTTAAATGCAAGAATTTTTCTTCAGGAGCATAAATACTAACTTATACAGTCTCTTCGTTTAAATAAATCATCACAAAATTAGCACTTTCCTTCCATTAAATTTAGCTATACTACTTGATATTAATATCTTTTCTTGAAATAGTATAAATTGAAAATAAAGTAATCATTAAACTTATGAAACTTGCAAATATCAAAAAGAATAAGTTATCAGCAATATTATTAGATAAACCTCCTGGACTTACATTCGAAAGTAACGCTGCTAAACCAAGTCCTGAAAGCATTGTTATAGCTATTGAATGCCTAATCATACCTAAAACAAAAGGTAGTATTCCGATTAATACTGTTCCAACCGTAATTCCAGCTAAGTTAATCATTTGATTCGCTACTGGGATATAATTTGATTCAGTTACAACAGCCATGAATCTAATGAATAATTGAATCACTAAATGTGCAGAAAAATGGGCAATAAATGCTATTAGAATGACTGAAAGAATTTTTCCCCAAAGTAACTTTATTTTAGAAATAGGGTAAGAAAACAACTGAAAAATTGTTCTTCGTTTAAATTCATCAATAATAATCGTAGATAATAAATAAGATTCGAAAATCAAAAATGCTACTTTTGTAAATAAAGATGAAAACAATGAAGCTACAATTGCCCAACCTTCCCATTTACCAGTAATTCTAATAACATTAGAATCCTGTCCAGTGAATTCTCCTAGTTTATTGTCAGTACCTAAACCCATAATAATGATTGCTGTAATACCTAACACTATAAATATAGTACACAACCAGGCTAAAAATAATTTAGATTTAGAAACTTTATTTAATTCAATTTTAATAAGCGACAACATAGATTATTTCCTCCAAAAAATTTTGTTAATATTAATTACACTATTTAAAAAGCATTTTACATACTTCTGGTATGTAAAAAAATAAAAAAAGAAACATACTAAAGGTATGTATAATAGAATTTTTAATACCATATCTAGAATATGGTATTTTAAAAAATATCTATATGTAAAACTTATTTGGCACTTTTTAAGTGATCAAATAAGTTGAAAATCACCTCCATCATTTCATCAGAAATCAACTGCACCCCTAGTCCTTCAAAAGTAAGTTTAATGAAATTCATTTTACGCTTTAATTCTTCTACTGAATAAATAGAAATTTGGAACCCAATCCAAATATTCAATGTTAAAACAATCAAATCAGCTAGCTCTTCTGGATATTCTGTTTTAATTGATTTATCTTCAACACCTTCGAAAACTTTTTCTCTAATCCCTGGTAAAAAATCAGAAAATAAATTTAGATACTGTTCACCTAATAAACGTGGACTTCTTAACATAATTGAAGCTGAGTATACAAGCCTTTGTTGTTCTAAATTAGAGAACGCATCCATCAAAGAATTTTGTATTTTTTCTAATGCAGTATCTCCTCTCCAATTGTAATTTAAAATTTCCTGATTATTTTCGCTAATGATTGATTGCAATATTTCATCTTTAGACTCGAAATGATGATAAATAACACCTTTTGTCAATCCACCTAACCCATCGATTATATCTTGTATTGAGGTATTATCAAATCCTTTTTCTAAAAATAAATCTTTCGAAACTTCTAATATTTTTTTTCTAGTTTCATGTGAGTTTCTATTCCTTGCCATTATAACTCCTTTTCAACATACTAACGGTATGTAATCTCATTATAATGCAAGAAACTAATAATGTCAAGATTCTTTTTATCCCCTCTAATTTTCAAAATTCATTGGCAAACTACTATCCTATCCAATTGACAGCCCAAATCTTTCAGAATAGAACTATCCTGACTATCTAATACTCTGAATACATAAATATCCATGTAATTCTAGACCTAGAACTCCTATAAACTAAATGCTTTCGTACTATTCTAAGCCATTGATTGCCTTAAATTTTAATTTTTGAAGAATTCTAAAGCTAGAATAGTCCCATCACAATCAGTTTTGAATGATTAACAATTTAGAAACGCTATGATTCTACTCCTTTTACATTAAAAAGGAACTGCATAAAGCAATCCCTTTCTGATTTTGAAATTATTTACTTAAAATTTAATAGTTGAGATAATCAATAGCTCACCTATAAAAAGAGTTATAGTAAAATTCCTTATTTATTGATTTCAAGCTCCGACAACTGTGTTTGAATAACTGACAGTTCTGCACCAGCCTGAAGAAGAGCAGCTGCAGTATAGGCACCTTCTACAATTGGAACCCTATTGATCCTGATACTTTTATCACTGAAATCAGCCGCCATTTCTAAGTTCATTTTAGCAGAACCTAGGTCAAAAAAGGCTAATAAAGTATCTGCTGGATTTTCGGAAACAACCCTATCTACTTGATCAAAACTCGTTCCAATTCCTCCATCTTCGGTTCCTCCTACATAAGTAATCGGAACATCTTTAGCCACTTCGCTAATCAGTTCAACAACACCTTCTGCAATGTTTTTGGAATGTGAAACGATAACAAGACCAATACTTTCCATTAAACCACCCCAGTTTCTAAAAGAGCAGTAAAGAGTAATCCTGATGAGAATGATCCAGGATCAATATGTCCAAGAGAACGTTCTCCTACATAAGATGCCCTTCCTTTAGTTGCAAGTAAATCTTTGGTAGCATTCACTACCTTATCAATAACCTCTTGAGTCAATTGACCAGCAGACAAGGCAGCAATAACAGGAGTCCAAACATCAACCATTGTCTTTTCTCCAACTTCTGCTTTCCCACGTTTGACAATCATATCCAAACCGCTTTGTAAGATTTCCTCTATTTTCGAATTAGAATCAGCCTTGGCCATGCCCATAAAAGCAGAGCCATACAAGGGACCAGAAGCACCGCCTACCTTACTCAGTAGTTGCATTGAGACAAGTTTAAACACATCACTGCTTGTCTCAAATTGCTTTCCTTCTAAGTTTTCCATAACTGCAGCCATGCCACGCGCCATATTTCCACCGTGGTCTCCATCTCCTATAGGGGTGTCTAGCTCACTAAGGTAATCTTTCTGTTCTTGAATCTTTTCATTAAAAAGCTTCATCCATTCAAGTGCTTGTTCAGCATTCATGCGACATTTCCTCCCTGAGTTTTACCAAGCTGGGGTAGTAACAGGTGCATTTAGAGCATCCAACCACTCATCATCTGCCAATCGAATCAATGTTAATGACAAACCAGCCATATCGATTGATGTCATATAGTTTCCAATTTTCTTAAATGCCAACTCAACACCTTTTTCATGGAGTAATTTAGCCACATCATTTGCAAATACGTATTGCTCCATAAGAGGAGTGCTTCCTAAACCATTAATGAGAAGGCCATAGCGTTCTCCAGCTTTAAGTTGGAAACCTTCAGATAGTTTTTCAACCAATTCAGAGGCCAATTGTGCGGAAGGTTGCATTTTCTCTTTTTTATATCCTGGCTCACCATGAATACCAACTCCATATTCAAATTCATCATCTTCTAGAACAAATCCAGGTTTCCCAACTTCAGGAACGGTTGCTCCAGACAAGGCCAGCCCAATTGTTTTAATTTCTAAGACAAGTTTATCGGCCAAGTCCTTCATTTCAGATAATGATTTACCAGAACGAGCTGCATCACCCAAAATTTTATGGACTAATATAGTACCTGCGACACCTCGACGACCTTGGGTATAGAGACTATTTTCAACCGTAATATCATCATCGACTACAACACTTGCTACATCAATACCTTCCATTTCAGCAAGTTCTTGTGCAATTTCAAAGTTCATAATGTCACCAGAATAGTTCTTGATGACCATGAAAACTCCAGCACCTTCATCAGTCGCCTTAATGGCTTCTAAAATTTGGTCCGGAGTAGGTGAAGTGAAGACTGCTCCACAAATGGCAGCAGACAACATTCCATCTCCTACAAATCCAGCATGACTTGGTTCGTGTCCTGAACCTCCACCTGAAATGAGTCCAACTTTTCCTGTCTTTTCTGCCTTTCTAACGATGACATCAAAACCATCTAAGCGTTCTACCAAGTCATCATGCATGAATGACAATCCCTGCAACATTTCATCAACAACTTGTGTCGGTTCATTTATAATTTTTTTCATGAGAAACTCCTTTCGGCATCTACCTTTGTTTTCGCTTTCATTATATATTTTTTATTGCTGGATGATAAGGGACAGATTCTATTATTTGTCCCCTTTTAAACCCGTTTAAAACATTTTTTTGGTAAAATGAAGGAAGTAACAGAAAGGCTTCCTATGGCATCATCACTTATTACAAAAAAACGGATTGCCAAGGCATTTAGAGACCTATTAGCTACTAGAGAATTTGACAAAATCTCCATTGTAGATATCATGGAATCAGCTGGCATTCGTAGACAGACCTTTTATAATCACTTTCTTGACAAATATGAACTGCTAGACTGGATTTTTGAAACTGACTTAACCGAGTATATCACTAATAACTTGGACTTCATTTCAGGCCAAAAACTATTACAAGAATTATTTTTTTATTTCGAACAAGAGCGTAACTTTTATATTCAACTTTTTGATATTCAAGGGCAAAATAACTTCTATGACCACTTTATCAACTACTGTCGCTTGCTTGTATCAAAAATTTTAAGAGAATACAGTCAGATTGATATCGATTCATCTGCTTATACTTGTTTTTTGTTAGACTATCATTCACATGCTCTAGCAGAAATCGTGAAGGCTTACGTCAATAAAAAAAGTCCAGTTCCACAACCAGACTTTCTAATCATGACAATTATTGGAAAGAGACCACAATGACATTTATTTCAAATCATAAACAGAAAATTATTTCAAGTTACATTTCGGCAACTGTCAGCAGTGATCCTGAATTAGAAAAACACCCTACTTTACCACTAGTCTATCAAAAAAATCGCAATCCTCATCAGGTTCCAATATTGTCGGGTGGAGGTTCCGGTCACGAACCTGCGCATATTGGATATGTGGGAGAAGGAATGCTTACCGCTGCTATCTATGGCCAATTATTTACTCCTCCTACAAGAACTGAAATCTTAGAGTCCATTCGTTTTTTAAACAATGGTCACGGTGTCTTCATCATTGTAAAAAATTTCGAAGCAGACATCAAAGAATTTAGCTCGGCCATTAACACTGCTAGAAAAGAAGGAATTAAGGTCGGCTATAGTCTAGCACACGACGATATTTCAATTGAACCTCACAATAGATTTCAAATTAGAGGAAGAGGGCTTGCAGGGACAATCTTACTTCATAAAATCCTAGGATTTGCAGCTCAAAATGGTGCCGACATCGAGCAACTAACTGATTTAGGTCATCATCTTGCTCCCGAAATCGCAACGATTGGCTTTGCAACGAAATCGGCTAGTCTCCCTCAAGCCACCCTTCCACTATTTAACTTGGAAGAAGGAAATATTTCTTATGGTATTGGGATACATGGCGAAGAAGGCTATCGTATCGTCCCATTCCAATCATCGGAAATCCTTGCAAATGAAATTATAAGTAAATTAAGATTGCACTATCATTGGAAAAAGGGTGATCAATTTATATTGCTTGTAAATAATCTAGGCACTACCAGTAACCTAGAAATGGGCATATTTCTCAATGATCTCCTTCAACTACTAGAAATTGAAGGAGTCACTATTACCTTCATAAAATCAGGCACGTTTATGACCAGTCTGGATATGGCAGGTATATCCGTCACTCTTTGCCCTGTAAAGAATAAGCAATGGTTAGAAGCACTTAATGCTCCAACGATAGCTTTTGCATGGTAATTTGCTTGTATAATCATGACCACCCGTCAAACGGGTGGTTTGTCCCAGGGCTATAAGCCCAAATTACCAGCCAGCGCCTAAAGACGCTGGCTTTCACTTTGTTCAAGCCTTATTGCTCTTGACTCGTCACTTGCCTCTCAAAGAGGCTTTAGTATTACTTACCACTACCCCTAAAGGGATCCTCATATTCTTTTACACTTAATTTATCTAGTGCTATATCATGCTTTTCCTGTTCTTGAATATATTTCTTAATTGTAGCTTCATTAAGCCCTACTGTACTCACATAATAACCTTCCGCCCAGAAATGCCGATTCCCAAACTTGTACTTGAGATTGGCGTGTTTGTCAAACATCATGAGTGCACTTTTTCCTTTTAAATAACCCATGAAACTCGAAACACTTGTCCTTGGTGGAATACTGACTAACATGTGTACATGGTCTGGCATTAAGTGACCCTCGATAATTTCAACTCCTTTATAACTACACAAGCGATGAAATATTTCGCCTAAACTACTTCGATATTGATTATAGATGAATTTTCTTCTATACTTAGGGGTGAACACAATGTGATACTTACAGTGCCACTTTGTGTGCGATAAACTATGAGCCTTTTGTGCCATATTTTTCTCCTTTCGCTTTACAATTGGCTTGAACACCTTTATTGTATCGCGTTCGGAGTTTTTTTGGTATAACCTTCGACGCGCACCCGCATAGCGGGTGATTGTTTTGTCTCGCACCTAACGGAGCGAGACGGACTAATAGTCACATAACTCAAAAGGGCTACATCACTTGATAGCCCTTTGCTTTTATCTTACGTTTAAAAGAACTTATTCTTGACATTTCAAACAGTACATCTATCCCTTACAATTTCTCTGATGAGCTTTGAGTTTTTTCAGAGCCCAATCATAGTGGCTTGACGTGCTACTGACAAAGTAGGAACCTAGACTTGTTCCTCCCGTCCACTTATAGATACCTTTGATAAAGAGTTCGTCATTGCTAAAAACTTCTATCAACTCTAAAACCTCTCTATGTGATTGTTGTATGAGTCTAGTCGCTTCTTCTAAAGACGTTTTCTGGTGCTTCTTCCAAAAAGCGACATTCATTTCCCCATAAGTTTTCCAATTATAAGGTTCAAGGAGAAAAGGTCTTTCGTGGCCTTCTTGATTAGAATGAACCCAAGTCAAAAGTAACTGATGCCATTCATAAAGATGGATCAAGACATCCCTCAGATTTTTATCCCTTTTCCAGTGAGCTTCTTTTTTCTTTGGGTCTCTTGAAAAATCAAATGGAGTCTGTAGCTCATCTTCACTTAGTTGGGAGATGAAACGATTAAGCTTTTCATAGTTTTCCTTAGAGACCAGCACTAGCTCCTCTTTTGTTTTAGGTCTAGGCACAGAGTTCTCCCTTCATATCTCTAGTTATTATTAGAGATTTTTTATCCTTTAAATCTCTATAACTTATCCTTTAATTTCTCAACAAAGAGATAGGCTGCTGGACAGGTCAAAGTATTCTTAATCGTCAAATGGTTGATTTGATGGATCTTTTTCCTGTCTGTATGAGGAAATTCACGACAGGCCTTTGGACGAACGTCATAGATGGAACAGAGATTATCTCCTCCTAAAAAGGGACAAGGCATGGATTTAAAAACCTTATCACCATCTTCATCTACCTGCAGAAACTCCTCTTCAAAAGCAGGTAATTTCATCTTAAAGTACTTAGCAATACGAGTGATGTCTGCTTCCTTGAAGTCGGGTCCCAATGTCTTGCAACAGTTGGCACAGGCAGTGCAATCAATCTCCTCAAAAACTTCTTGGTGAATCTGTTGAGCTATCTTATCTAGATTTTTTGGTGGTTTTTTCTTTAGATTTGCTAAAATTTTACGGTGCTCCTTTTGCTTTTGCAAGGCTAGCTGGTGGTAATACTCAATATCAATTTCTTTAGACATAATTTCTTTCTAATTCACGTATTTTTGTCTATTATACCATAAACACTGCCCCTTTTTTGCCCCCTGAACAGAAAAAAAGCCCTTCGGATAAAATCCGAGGGGCTAGAAACGTTGTTAAATCAACGGCCGAACTTTTGAATTTCAAGGTTCGGGATAAAATAGTTCACTGAACTATTTTATTTTTTCAAGTTGTAGAATGATTTCAATCCACGGTATTCAGCTACTTCACCAAGTTGGTCTTCGATGCGAAGCAATTGGTTGTATTTAGCGATACGGTCTGTACGTGAAAGTGAACCAGTCTTGATTTGTCCTGCGTTAGTTGCAACTGCGATGTCAGCGATTGTTGAATCTTCAGTTTCACCTGAACGGTGTGATACAACGGCAGTGTAACCAGCTTCTTTAGCCATTTCAATAGCTTCAAAAGTTTCAGTAAGAGTACCGATTTGGTTAACTTTGATAAGGATTGAGTTAGCAGCACCTTCTTGGATACCACGTGCAAGATAGTCAGTGTTTGTTACGAAGAAGTCGTCACCAACAAGTTGTACTTTCTTACCAAGACGTTCAGTAAGAGCTTTCCATCCATCCCAGTCGTTTTCATCCATACCATCTTCGATAGTGATGATTGGGTATTTGTTAACCAATTCTTCAAGGTAGTCGATTTGTTCTGCAGATGTACGAACAGCAGCGCCTTCACCTTCAAATTTAGTGTAATCGTATACTTTACGTTCTTTATCGTAGAATTCTGATGAAGCACAGTCAAATCCGATAAATACGTCTTTACCTGGAACATATCCAGCAGCTTCGATCGCAGCAAGGATAGTTTCAACACCGTCTTCAGTTCCTTCGAAACGAGGAGCGAATCCACCTTCGTCACCTACAGCAGTTTCCAAACCACGTGATTTAAGGATTTTCTTAAGAGCGTGGAAGATTTCAGCACCGTAACGAAGAGCTTCTTTGAATGTTGGCGCACCAACTGGCAAGATCATGAACTCTTGGAAAGCGATTGGAGCGTCAGAGTGAGAACCACCGTTGATGATGTTCATCATTGGAGTTGGAAGAACTTTAGTGTTGAATCCACCAAGGTAGCTATAAAGTGGGATTTCAAGGTAGTCAGCAGCAGCGCGAGCTACAGCGATAGACACACCAAGGATTGCGTTAGCACCCAATTTACCTTTGTTAGGAGTACCGTCAAGTGCGATCATAGCACGGTCGATAGCTTGTTGGTCACGTACATCGTAGCCGATGATAGCTTCAGCAATGATGTTGTTTACGTTGTCAACAGCTTTTTGTGTACCAAGACCACCGTAACGAGATTTGTCACCGTCGCGAAGTTCAACTGCTTCGTGTTCACCAGTAGAAGCTCCTGATGGAACCATACCACGTCCGAAAGCACCTGATTCAGTGTAAACTTCTACTTCAAGTGTTGGGTTACCGCGTGAGTCTAGGACTTCGCGAGCGTAAACATCAGTAATAATTGACATTTTTTACTCTCCTTATGAGTTAAATTTTTTACACCTCTATAATACCTTAAAACCCCTCCTTTTTCAAGAAAAAACGTTATCTTTGTGCAAATTTTCCTTAACTTTATAAAGTAATCGCTTTCTTTTGTCTGTTTTATTCTAACTTTTATGATATACTGTTTTTATGACAGATTTATCAAAACAATTACTTGAAAAAGCTCATGGTGGCCCAAAATTAAATCCAGATGAGCAAAGACGCTATCTTGGCACTTTTGAGGAAAGAGTTCTTGGATATGCAGATATTGACACAGCAAATAGCCCTCAGCTAGAAAAAGGCTTTTTATCTATTTTAGAAAACCTTCAGGAAAAAGCAGAGCCACTATTTGTGAAGATTTCACCAAATATCGAATTTGACAAGCAAGTTTTCTACTTAAAAGAAGCTAAAGAAACTGATAGTCAAGCTACCATTGTATCTGAAGAGCATACTTCTTCTCCTTTTGGCCTGATTATTCATAGCAATGCACCAGTACAAGTAGAAGAAAAGGACCTTCGACTTGCTTTTGCAAAACTTTGGGAAGTTAAAGAGGAAGAACCATCCAAAGCATCCTTATGGAAGAAATGGTTTGGCTAAATCTTGCGCATATTTAATAAGTGCCCGATATTGGCTGCCGTGCGTTCCAGATAGAGACTGGCATTTTTCAAACTATCTTCTAGAGGTTCACTTTTCTCCAAAATTGAAAAAGCCGCTTGGAGATTTTCAAATGGTAGGGAAGGTAAATCCTCAGCAATACTACCACAAATAGCAATGACAGGAACTCCGACAGGGGTTCTTTTTGCAACACCTATAGGTGCTTTACCTGCTAAACTTTGACGATCTAGCCTTCCTTCTCCTACAACTACCAAGTCAGCATCTGAAACTTTCTTATCAAAGTTAATTAAGTTCAAGCAGGTATCAATTCCAGATACGATACTTGCCTGAGCAAAGGAACACAAACCGCCCGCAATGCCTCCCCCAGCTCCTGCTCCTTTAATTTCCAATGTTACAGGTGAGGCTTTTTCATAAAAATCTTGGATTGCCTGATCTACGACTGCAAACATAGTAGGATGTAAACCTTTTTGTTTGCCAAAAGTGTAAGTCGCACCTTGAGGACCACATAAGGGACTCGCGACATCTGCTAAAATACGAATTTTAACATCTTCAGGAATTTCATAGTGATTTTCTGTTGAAACAGAAGCTAAGTTCAATAAGGATTGACCGCAAGCCGGCAAGACATTTCCGTCCCTATCATAAAATTGATAACCTAAACCAGCAGCAATCCCAATTCCTCCGTCATTACTGGCCGTGCCACCAACACCGATATAGATATCTTTAGTCCCTTTAGCAATGAGATGGCGAATCAACTCTCCGATACCACGAGTTTGGATTTGAAGTGGATTTCGTTTCTCTAGCGGAATTTTTCCAAGGCCAACTAAATCAGCCACTTCAAATAGTGCCAGTCCCCCTTTTTGAAAATAGCGCATGACTTCTTTTTGTCCAAAAGGCCCTGTCACTTTGATCCATTTTTCTTCAAGGTCAATAGAATGTCTAATAGCATCAACAGTGCCTTCTCCACCATCACCAACAGGGCAGAGGAGACATTCTACATCTGCTATTGATTGTTGGAAGCCTCTTTTTATTGCTTCAGCTACCTGTTGAGCTGTCAAGCTTTCCTTAAATGAATCTGGTGCAATTACAATCTTCATATTTTACCTCATTCTAACCAGTCAATCAAAGGAAGAACTTCTAAAAAATCCCTCTTATCAACATGATTCGGTATTTCTTTTTTGAGCACTTCTTTGGCACAAAAGGCGATTCCTAGTCCTGCTGACATCAACATTAATAGATCATTGGCCCCATCACCGATTGCAATCGTTCTTTCTTTAGGAAGTTTTAGTTTCTCTCTCCATTTTTCCAAAGTCTTTTTTTTGACCTGGGGACTGATAATTTGTCCAATCAATTTTCCTGTTAGAAGACCATCTTTGACTTCAAGTTGATTGGCAGAGAAATAGGCAATACCAAGTGATTTTGCTAGTCTCTCAACTATTTGCGTAAAGCCACCAGACACCAGACCAACTAGGATACCATTCTTTTGGAGAATGGAAATGAATTCCTGGGCATTTGGCGTTAGATGAATAGAATTGAAGACTTTATCAAATACCGAAATAGGAAGGCCTTCCAAGAAGGAAACTCTTTTTCTTAAACTGCTTTCAAAGTCTAACTCTCCTCTCATTGCCCGACTTGTAATCTGCGAAATTTCCTCCTCACGACCTACCTCTCTTCCCAAAAGGTCAATCACTTCTTCTAGGATTAAGGTTCCATCAACATCCATAACACACAAGCCTTTTACTTGAGACATTAGTTCTCCTCTCTAAACAGCCCAAAAATCGTATGAAGTCATCATACGATTTTATCTATTAATTAACTAAACTGTGGTACAAGTCAAGGTATGACTTGCAGGCTGTATCCCATGAGAAATCACACTCCATAGCTTGTTTTTGTAGATTTCTCCAAACGTCAGGATGGTGTCTATACAAGTTCAATGCTGTTTGGAAAGTCCAATTTAACCAATAAGGAGATAGATTGTCAAAGCTAAAACCAGTACCACTTCCTTCGATTGGATTAAAGGCTTTAACGGTATCTCGCAAGCCACCAACTTCATGGACTAATGGCAAGGTTCCGTAACGCATAGCCATCATCTGAGACAAGCCACACGGTTCAAAACGACTCGGCATGAGGAAGAGGTCACAAGCAGCGTAGATTTCTTGAGCTAGTTTGACATCAAAAGTGATATTTGCTGATAGCTTGTCTGGATAGATTTGAGCAAACCATGAGAAAGCTCCTTCAAATGCTGGATCGCCAGTTCCCAAAAGAACAATCTGAATATCTTCTTGCAAGATATGGTGCAGACTTTCCACCACCACATCAAAACCTTTTTGACGTGTCAAACGAGAAACAATTCCCACCAGAGGAACATCAGCTCTAACTGGCAAGCCAACTCTCTCTTGTAATTTTGCCTTATTCTTGGCTTTTCCAGACAGATCTTCCTGATTAAAATGATAGTCTAAAAGGGCATCCGTCTGAGGATTATAAAGGTCAGCATCAATCCCATTCACGATACCAGAAACTTTACCAGACTCCATCCTAAGAATCTGATCCAAGTTACATCCAAACTGACTAGTCATAATTTCATGAGCATAACTAGGTGAAACGGTTGACACACGATCCGCATAGAGAATACCTGCCTTCATCCAGTTCAGACAGTTATTCCAGCGAAGGGTGCCATCAGCGTATCGTTCAAAGCCAACTCCAAACAAATCACCCAACATTCCTTCTGAAAATTGTCCTTGGAATTCTAAATTATGAATAGTTAAAACAGTTTTTATTCCTTGATAGGCTTGAATCCAACGGTATTTTTCCTTCAACAAGAAAGGAATCATAGCTGTATGGTAGTCATGAACATGGAGAAGATCAGGAATAAAGTCAATCCTTTCCATAGCCTCAATGGCAGCAAGTTGGAAAAATGCAAAGCGCTCTCCGTCGTCAAAATCACCGTAAACATGACCACGGAAGAAATAATATTGATTGTCAATAAAGTAGAAGGTCACACCATTTAGTACTGTTTTCTTAATTCCACAGTACTGTCTGCGCCAACCAACACTCACCTCAAAATGAAGAACATCTTCAATCTGATTTCCAAATTTAGCCTCTACCATGTCATAGTAGGGGAGAATTACTGCAACTTCATGTCCTGCTTTTACCAGTGATTTTGGAAGAGCGCCAATGACGTCTCCCAAACCACCTGTTTTTGAAAAGGGTGCACCCTCCGCTGCTACAAATAAAATTTTCATGAATGAATATCCTCTGTTACTTTAGCACCTTTCTTAACGACGACTGGATGTTCTGCAGTTCCACGGATCACAACGCCATCCGCAACTTCAACACCCTTGTCCAAAATAGCATATTCTACCTGAGCACCTTCTCCAATAACAACACGAGGGAATAAGATGCTATCTTTAACCAAGCTATCCTTATGCACATGAATATTACGTGATAGAACAGAATTATCCACTTCCCCCTCAATGATACTACCAGAAGCAAACTGAGACGTGCTTACCTTCGATGTGTTAGCATAGTAGGTCGGTTCTTCATTCTTGACCTTTGTATAAATCTTTTGATTTGGTGAGAAGAGAGAGTAGAATTTTTGTGATTCAAGCATATCTTTGTTAGCTTTGTAATAAGACTCTACAGAATGAATATTTGCTAGATAACCTGTGTACTCGTAGGCAAAAGCCCCTTCTTTTGCAGCCAAATCCCGTAAAACATAACGCAATTTCTCTGGATGTTCTTTCTTAGCTTCTTCTTCTAAGCGTTCAATCAACCACGGTGTATCAACGACAAAGATATCTGTGGACATATTGTAAACTTCATCTGTTGATTTACTATCAAAGAGTTTGTGAGAACGAACATGGTCAGTTTCATCCACTTCCAAGATTGCATTTACTTCTGAAATGTCTTTCTTAGCTAGTTTTTTATAAACTACAGTGATAGGCCCCTTATTTGCACTGTGTAGGTGGAATACTTGGTTCAGATCAATATTAATCAAAACATCACAGTTAAGTGATACTGTTTGGTTTGAGCCAGAACGTTTCAAATAAGTAAGAAGCTGTTGGTAGTATTCTTTTCCAACTGTACTACTTTCCACACGGGTATTGTAAATACCTAGATAGTAGTGGCTAAGAAGAGTTGACAAGCCCCACTCACGCCCAGAACGGATATGGTCGAAGACTGAGCTGATATTATCTTGTTGGAAAATACCAAAAATACTACGGACACCAGCATTAGCAAGACTTGAAAGCGGGAAATCAATTAAGCGATATTTACCACCAAATGGCAAACTAGCTACTGGACGGTGGTCTGTCAGTGTTGACATATCATGAAAACCAACTGTGTTTCCTAAAATGGCAGAATATTTATCAATCTTCATCTGTTGCTACCCCCACTACTTCATCATATCCTACAACTTGTACTTCTTCTGTTCCATCAATTTCGACACCATCAGAAATAACTGCACCTTCACCAATAATGGCACGTTTGATTTTAGCTCCCTGACCAACAATTGCACCACTCATGATAACTGAATCTACTACTTCTGCCCCTTCGCGAACTTGCGCACCTGTTGAGAGGATAGAATGTTTAACAGTTCCATCTACGAAACAGCCATCAACAACCAAGGAATCTTCCACGTGAGCATTTGCCCCAAGGAAGTTTGGTGGTGAAATTAAGTTTCTTGAGTAAATCTTCCATTGACGGTTACGGCTATCCAAGGCATTTTCTGGTGAAATATATTCCATGTTAGCTTCCCAAAGCGATTCAATCGTACCAACATCTTTCCAGTAACCATTAAATTCGTAGGCATAAACACTTTCACCTGACTCAAGGTAATTTGGAATGACATTCTTACCAAAGTCAGACATATCGACATTGCTCTTTTCAGCAGCAACAAGCATATTGCGCAGACGTTGCCAATCAAAGATATAGATTCCCATAGAAGCTTTGGTGGATTTAGGTTGAGCTGGTTTTTCTTCAAATTCAACAATACGATTGTTTGCATCTGTATTCATGATACCAAAACGGCTAGCTTCCTTAAGAGGAACATCAAGAACTGCGACTGTCAAACTAGCATTATTATCCTTGTGTGACTGGAGCATATCATCATAATCCATTTTATAGATGTGGTCCCCAGATAGAATCAAAACATACTCAGGGTTGACACTGTCGATATAATCAATATTTTGGTAAATAGCGTGGCTAGTCCCCTCGAACCAACGATTTCCTTCGCTTGCAGAATAAGGTTGAAGAATAGAGACACCAGAATTGATACCGTCTAGTCCCCAGCTTGAACCATTCCCAATATGGTTGTTGAGAGCAAGTGGTTGGTACTGTGTAATAACTCCAACATTGTTGATACCTGAGTTGGCACAGTTTGAAAGAGCAAAGTCAATGATACGGTAGCGCCCACCAAATTGCACAGCTGGTTTTGCAATGCTTTGAGTGAGTTTACCGAGACGAGTTCCTTGCCCACCAGCAAGAATCAAAGCTAACATTTCATTCTTCATTTTCTACTCCTTTTTGGTTTTTACTTGTGACGGTTTTAGTAGGTTTCAAGCGACGTTTGATTTTCCAAACACTTGCTCCCATAGCCGGTAGGGTAAAGGTCAAGGTCTGCTCATAATCTTTCCAAAGTCCTTCTTGTGTTTGCACAGTTTGATTGTGTTCTTTCCAAACGCCTCCCCACTCTTCTAACTCAGTATTCCAGACTTCTTCGTAAATCCCTGCAACAGGAAGTCCGATTGTAAAATCTTTTCGTTCAACAGGTGCCATATTAAAGATACAGACTAACATATCATCCTTCTTACCCTTACGGATGAAGGAAAGAACACTCTGGTCTCGATTATCCGCATCGATGATTTCAATACCATCATAGCTGGTATCAATTTCCCACAGACAGCGGTGGTCTTTATAAAACTGGTTTAGCTGAGAAGTGAAATACTTCATCTTAGCATTCATTGGATCTTCTAGATTAGACCATTCCAACTGTTCTTCAGATTTCCATTCTAGGAATTGCCCATATTCACTACCCATGAAGAGTAATTTCTTACCAGGGTGACAAATTTGGTAAGTGTAGAGATTACGCAAGCCTGCGAATTGATTATAACGATCTCCCCACATCTTGTGCATCATACTCTTCTTGCCATGAACCACTTCATCGTGCGAGAATGGTAGGAGATAATTCTCCTTGAAGACATACATAAAGCTAAAAGTCACCAGGTTAAAGTCATATTTACGATAAATCGGATCTTCTTCGTAGAATCGGAGGATATCATTCATCCAACCCATATTCCATTTGTAGTCGAAGCCAAGGCCATCTGAATCCTTGGTGTCAGTAATCTGAGTAGCTGATGAACTTTCCTCAGCTATCATCATAACATCTGGATGAGCTTGTTTAATGACATCATTCAAACGTTTTAAGAAATAATATCCCTCGTAGTTGAGATTGCCCCCATCTTTATTAGGCGTCCATGGAGCATCGTCGTAGTCAAGATAGAGCATGTTGCTCACTGCATCCACACGAATACCATCTAGATGGTAAAAGTCAATCCAAAACATAATACTAGAAATCAAGAAAGACTGGACTTCATTCTTTCCAAGGTCAAAATTGAGTGCTCCCCAACCATAGTTATGAGCCTTATTATGGTCTTGGTATTCAAAAGTCGGTGTTCCATCATAATAGGCCAAGGCATCATCATTGATAGTAAAGTGACCAGGTACCCAGTCTACAATAACGCCTATATTGTTTAAGTGACATTCCTCAACAAAATCTTGAAACTCTTCAGGACGACCATAGGCATGCTCTAAAGCGAAGTAACCCATAAGCTGATAACCCCAACTCAAACCGAGTGGGTGAGACATCAAAGGCATAAACTCAATGTGAGTATAGTTCATCTCAACCAAGTAAGGAATAAGTTCATCTTTCAATTGAGCAAAACTATAGGGGCTGCCATCAGGATTTCTCTTCCAAGAGCCAGCATGAGCCTCGTAAATATTGACAGGACGCTCTTCAAAGCTCAAGCGTTTTCTACGGGCTAGCCAGAGACCATCCTTCCATTTCTTTTCTGGAATATCTGTTAAAATAGCACCAGTCCCAGGTCGTGCCTCATACCGTACAGCCAAAGGGTCAATCTTCATCAGCTGATGACCATTTGCACGTGTGATATGGTACTTATAAATTTGGCCTTCTTGAGCAAGACTGGTAAAGACTTCCCAGACTCCAAATTCATTCCGTTCCATCAGAATTTGATTTTCAACCCAATTAGTGAAATCCCCTACCAAGTGAACAGCCTGAGCATTAGGCGCCCACACACGAAAAGTATAGCCATACTCTCCATTTTTTTCTTCCCTATGAGCTCCCAGATAGTGCTGGAGGTGAAAATTTTCACCTGTCATAAAGGTTTTTAAAGCTTTTTTCTTATCCATACACCCTCCTATTTCTGTAAGCGTTTTCTATAGATTTATTATACTACCTTTTTAGGGAAGATTCAAGTAAATTACGGAATTTGCAAAAAAATCTTTTGAAAGTCTTCAACAAATTCACTGATGTGTTCACTTGTAAATCAAGAAATTTTCAGAAACGCTTTGAAAACGAATTGTTTTTTTATAATACTATCATAAAGTTCGTTATTTAGCTAACAAAAATATAATTTTAAGTAAAAAAATAAATCAGGAAACGAATCTCCTGATTTTATTAACAGATAAAGCACCACAAATGAATTTAAATTGTAAATCTATTCTACAAAACTTTAAAGACGCTGGCACTGACGCCACCAACCATATCTTTATCACTTAAATGGCTATTGGTCACCAATAGTTCTAGATTTCCAGCATTTTCAAACTGGAAGTCTTGCCCTTTAGCATTAAATACAACCAGTAAATGTTCTTCCCCTTGAATCTCATAGACAATCCAACCACTATGTTCGTTGGCTGAATGAACAAAAACATGATGGTAAATCTCATCATAAGTTGAGTAAGAAAAGGCACTGCTTTCTGTCTTCAATCGAATCATCTGACGGATAAACTCAATACTATCTTGACGCTCATTAAGCAAGTCCCAGTTCACTTGGTTCACACTGTCTGGAGCATTATAGCTATTCATAGCACGTTCTCTATCATCATGGGTCAGCTCACCATTTTCACCAGTCGCAACCAGTTTGGTACGACCAAATTCTTGACCGATTTCCATAAAGGCCATCCCCTGCATGAGTAGGTTCATAGCTGTGGCTGTCTCAACCTTGCGCATGATTTGCTCTGAACTTTGGTCTGGATGTAGGGTTGCCAACAAATCGTGAAGATTGTAATTGTCATGGGCTTCCACATAGTTAAGTACTTGGTTTGGATGTGTATAGGTACCTAATTCACGACTGCCTAGAATTGCTTTGGCAAGAATTGGCTCTGTCGCAGCACCACTAACAAAACCTGACTTGATAGCACCATAAACTTCTCCACCTTTTACAGCATCACGCTGATTGTCATTGAAGAAGCCAATATTTGGCATCTGGTAGGCATTGTCTTTCTTAGCCTTATCATAAGGGGCAAGACCTGTTCCCATATCCCAACCTTCTCCATAAAGGATAATGTTAGGGTCAATTTCATCCAAGCTCTGACGAATCATCTGCATGGTTTTGACATCATGAATCCCCATCAAATCAAAACGGAAGCCGTCAATATTGTATTCCTGCACCCAGTATAGAAGAGAATCAATCATATACTTGCGGAACATTTCGTGTTCGCTGGCTGTTTCATTTCCAACACCCGTTCCATTCTGGAAGGTACCGTCTGGATTCATACGATAATAGTAATCAGGGACTGTTGTTTGGAAAGGTGCATCAACAACTGAGAAGGTATGGTTATAGACTACATCCATAATGACACCAATGCCAGCATCGTGATAGGCTTGAACCATGGTCTTCAAATCACGAATAACCTGAGCAGGATCCTCTGAATTGGTTGAAAGGCTCGTTTCTGGTGCATTATAGTTTTGTGGGTCATAACCCCAGTTGTAGGTTACATTCCCATCCTCATTATATTCTTTATGACGGTCTGCAATTGGTTGCAATTGAACATAATTATATCCCAGCTTCTTGATGTAATCAAAAGCAGTTGACTGACCATACTGGTTAACTGTTCCAGTCTGAGCAGCACCTAAGAAAGTTCCTCGAAGATGTTCATCCACACCTGAGGTCGGTGATTTGGTCAAATCACGAATATGCATTTCACAGATAACTGCCTTACATGGATTTTCCAAGCGCCAAGTAGCATCAGAACCATGCTTAACCTCGAAGTTTGCAACTTGCTTTTCATCATGACTCAGGATAGCTGATCGTTTGCCATCAGGACTGGTCGCAATGGTGTAAGGATCGCGTGTCAAGGTTTGGTGATGGGGGAATTGGACTTGATATTGATAAGCCTTACCAGTCAAATCTTCCTCAACATCCAAACTCCAGACACCAATAGTATTGTCCTTATGGTTATAAGAGTAGCTATTTCCTCTCTCCATCACAAAAGTCTTCCAAACAGGAGCATCATTAGCATCTGATTCATAAACGACAACCTGCACTTCTGTCGCTGTTGGAGCCCAAAGAGCAAAATGAGCCTGATTATCCTCTACCCGGCACCCCAATTCCCCTTGGTAACCCCAATGATGGTCAAAACTAGCACTATTAATGGCCTTGTCAAAGGCAAAAGGATTTTGATTCTTATAGAAAGGACTGGCAATAGCAGGATTTTCAGAGTAATAAATCCTGTCATCTCCTTCCAAAATCCATACCTCTGTTAAAAGAGGATAGTGATTGAAACGGATAGCGTATTCTTTACTGTTTTGGCCTGTATGAACTACAAAATTCAAGCTTTCTAGAGGATGAGCGCTTGGATGTTCAAAACTAAATGAAGCTCCAAAATAATCTTCTTTGTAGGTCAGCAAATCAATTCGTTGATCCTGACTTTTTACAAAAGAACAAGTGTCGTATTCTCCATTCTTGCGATGGTAATGAATGCGCATAGGGTAATTAAACATTTTTTATTTTTCCTTTTTACTTCTAAATTTGTTTCTATTTTCACTAATAAATTCTTGACCGATTTAGTACCGATTAAAAAACATAGTCATATTATCTAAACTCTGATTTTAAACGATTATTACAAGCTTTCTAGCCATTCTTCATCTCGAACTTCGATACCAAGTTCTTTTGCTTTTTGCAGTTTACTTCCAGCATCTACACCTGCAACGACGAGGTCGGTCTTTTTAGAAACACTACCTGTTACTTTAGCTCCCAAGCTTTCGAGTTTACTTTTAGCTTCTGAGCGTTTGAGACGTTCTAATTTTCCAGTCAATACCACTGTCAAACCTGACAAGGCTGCATCCGCAACTACTGTCTGACCTTTATAGTCCAGATTGACCCCAGCTTCTCTCAATTCTCTGAGGAGAATTTCAGAGCCTTCTGTCGCAAAATATGTCTGAAGACTCTTGGCAATCACACCACCCAGACTTTCAATACTAGCCACTTCCTCTGGATCTGCCTGCGCCAGATTTTCGATTGAATGAAAATGTTGAAGTAAGAGCTGACTGGCCTTGCTTCCGACATGGCGAATTCCCAAACCAAATAAGAGCTTCTCGGCAGAATTTTCCTTTGATGCTTGGATAGCTTGATACAGTTTAGAAGCAGACTTTTCCTTAACCCCCTCTAAAAGGAGGAAATCTTCTTCTTTCAAACGATAAATATCCGCCACATCCTTGACTAAATTAGCAGCAAAGAGCTTCTCAACAATAGATGGACCAAGGCCTGTAATATTCATAGCATCACGAGAAGCAAAGTGAATCAAACCTTCCATGATTTGAGCAGGGCAACGCGGATTGATACAACGAAGGGCCACTTCCTCTTCAAAGTGCAACAAATCAGAGTCACAACTTGGACAGTTTGTAGGGATATCCAGTTTTTCTTCAGAAACCCGTTTTGACTCTACCACACGTAAAACAGCAGGGATGATATCTCCAGCCTTATAGACGATAACCGTATCGTCTTTGCGGATATCTTTTTCAGCAATATAATCCACATTGTGTAGAGTCGCACGGCTAACAGTTGTCCCAGCAAGCTGAACAGGAGTCAGATTTGCAGTTGGAGTCACAACACCCGTACGGCCAACTGTCCAATCAACTGATAAGAGTTGTGCTTCTTTTTCTTCAGCTGGGAACTTGTAAGCCACTGCCCACTTTGGAGCCTTAACAGTAAAGCCGAGTTCTTCTTGGCTTGCTAGGTCATTGATCTTGATTACAACTCCATCAATATCATAAGGCAGATTTTCCCGTTCCTGTCCTACTTCTTGAATAAAATCCCAGATTTCATCTATGTTTTCAGCCAAGATTCGCTTAGGATTGACCACAAAACCTAGTTGTTCTAGGTGCTTCAAAACCTTTTCTTGACTATCACGAGTTGAAGGGCTGGCTTCTTGATAGAGGAAAGTGGCAAGATTACGCTTGGCAACTACTGCTGTATCCAGCTGACGCAGTGTTCCTGCCGCTGCATTACGAGGATTAGCAAATTCAGGCTCTCCATTTTCTTGGCGAGCTTGGTTAACCTGGTCAAAAGAAGCGCGTGGCATATAACATTCCCCACGAACCGTGATATCTAGTTCTTCTGGCAAGGTCAAAGGAATGTCCTTAACACGTTTGAGATTTTCTGTTATATTTTCACCAATAGAACCATCTCCACGTGTTGCCCCAGCAACCAAAATCCCCTTTTCATACGTCAGCGAGATAGATAAGCCATCGATTTTCAGCTCACAAATATAGGTTGGATGAGCCACTTCCTTACGAACACGCGCGTCAAAAGCTTCAAGCTCCTCACGTGAAAAAGCATCCTGCAAACTATAAAGAGGATACTGATGACTGTATTTTTCAAAACCATCTAAAATCTTGCCACCAACACGATGGGTAGGACTATCTGCTAACACTTGATCTGGATAGGCAGTTTCTAACTCAACCAACTCTCGGTAAAGTCGATCATACTCACTGTCTGAAACCGACGGATTATCGCTGGTATAATACTCAGCCGCATAGCGATTGAGCAAGGAGACTAACTCATTCATTCTTTTATTCATAAAACTATTTTACCATAAACTAAGCCCTCCTCACAATGGAGAAGGGCAGAAAAAACACTTAGATTGGAATTATTTTTAAAACTCAAGCAGCCTTATATCAATTTTTCAAAATGAGTTCGAACATAAATAAACGATATACAAGACAAGATGATAACACCACTTCCAATTATCAGGAAAGAAGAGAGATGTACACTTGGCAAGACTGTCATAAATCCTTTTGCAATAGGCATAAATAGAATAGCTAAGGTAAAAATTGTACTCAGTACTCTCCCAAGAAATTCGCTCTCAACCTTGGTTTGTACTCGAGTAAAAAAGTGAATATTAAAAATCGTCATAAACAATTCACAAATCAGGTTTCCAGAAAAGGCTAAAATATTGGGCAGTGGCAAACCCATCATGAAAACTCCTACTCCTGTTAAAATCAATAAGAACAAAAGTGTATTCATACTTGATTTAAATTTATTTGCTATCAGTGCTCCTATAATTGAGCCAATCGCACCCATGGTTAAGATAGTCGCATAAGCTCCTTCTACTCCATATAGTTTATTTGAAAAAGGAAGCAAAAACTCAAAAGCCGCAAAAAAGAAATTAACGCTGGAAGCCACTAACAGAAGAAAGAAAATCTCTTTTTGATGCCAGATATAGTGCAAGCCATCTTTGATATCCGCAAAAATATCTTTCCCAGTAAAAGGTTTCTTATCTTGAACCATTGGTTCTTCTTTTGGAAGTAAGGCCACTAGAACAAATGCTATAAAAAAAGTCAAAGCATCTAGTAAGAGCGTCAGATGGAGACTTGCAAATTGTAAAACCAGAAAAGAAAGTACAGGAGAACTCACACTGACAACCTGCAAGACCAACTCCAAACGAGAATTATAGAGGACCAGTTCATCCTTCTCTACCAATTCTGTGATAATGGCCTTATTTGCAGGTCTAGAAAAGGCAAAAGCAATAGCTTGCACAATATTAGCAACAATCAAAGCTCCAATCATCCAGCTGTCATTCCTTATGAAAGAAATAGCCAGACAAAGAATCCCACAAACAAGGTCTGTCGTCATTAAAATCCTACGACGAGAAAATCGGTCTGAAATAACTCCACCAAAGGGATTTACGAGAATAGATGTGACGAGTTCAGAAATCTGATACATTCCTAAAACTGTCTGTCCGATAGTCCCCACGGAAGCCAACCAGACACTATTCCCATAATCATAGAGCATATTACCTATCTTGTTAACAGCTCCACGGCTAATCAACTGTACTGCATAGCGATTCATATAAAAACTCCTCTCAAATTTTGAAACTATTGTATCAAAACTGAAAGGAGCTTTTTATTTTTCCCTTATTTGGGAAAATTAATCTTTGACAAATTTTTCGTAGTGTTCCTGATAATAGGCTACTTGCTCTGGAAGACCTAGCACGTCAAAAATATACATGGCCTCTTGCATCTGGCTACAGCCTTCTTTACACTGTCCCTTTTGGTACAAGGCAAAGCCTTTTAGGTAATGTAAAATATTTCGTTCATAAAGACTAATGTTTTTGCCAATAATCTTCTCTGTATAAGTCTCAAAATAGCTAGCATTATCAAAAGAAAGATGCTCTAAACAATGCTGGTAACAATTGAGAGCCAAAATCAACACTAATCTCTTATGGCGACCAATCTCTTGGTAAAATTCCTCCCTCTCCATAACTTCTCTACCAATCCGAGTGACATAGTCCACATCGTAGAAACTATAGAGGTTACCGAAAAGAATCAACTCATACATGGTCCATTCTTCTGTTTTAAAGAGATAATCTGCTACCTTATCCAAATCATCCTGCTTCATCTCATAAGTCGAATCTCTTTGACAAATCAGACCTTGTAGCAAAATCCAGTTCAGCTCAAAATAGAGTGGATTTGTCGAACTCTTAGCCTTTTCAAGTTGTTCTTCTTGAAGCTTTTGAAAACCTGCAATATCATTTGAGTAGTAAAGCGGAATAATTTGTCCCATCATGGCAACATGTTCATGATTGTGAAAATTCCTAGCCTTATCCATGAAATTTTCGATTGTTACATGAATGTTATCCAAAATCTCAAAGAAACGGGAGACTGCTAGGTCAGACTCCCCAAGCTCAAAGCGAGATAACTGGGAAGTTGAACAGGACTCCCCTGCCGCCTCCTTTAAAGAATAATTTCCACTTGTCCGAAATTCACGAAATACTTTTCCAAGATGTTCCATCTTTACACCTGCTCTGACAATTCTTCCCACTCAAGCATGGCTTCTTCCTGACGATTGCTGATTTTGTCCAACTCAGCCTGCAATTCCATCAGTTTATCGGCATCGTTTGTTTCCAACATTTGTTCAGAAATGGCTTGGCTTTGACTTTCTAGCTCTTCGATTTCAGCTTCTAAACTTTCAATTTGTCGCATGAGCTTACGAACTTCTTTTTGACTTTCTTTCTGAGCTTGATAGTCATTAACTGGGCTTGCTTCTTTTGCTTGATTGCTGGTTGAAGTTTCCTCTATCTGACTGACTTCCATTTCAGCCTTTTTATCAACATAGTAGTCGTAGTCTCCAAGGTAGAGAGTCGAGCCATTCTCAGACAATTCCAAAACATGAGTTGCTACACGATTGATAAAGTAACGGTCGTGGCTGACAAAAAGCAAGGTTCCATCAAAGTCAATCAAGGCATTTTCTAGCACTTCCTTGCTATCAATATCCAAGTGGTTGGTTGGCTCATCCAGAATCAAGAAGTTATTGTTTTCCATAGACAATTTAGCTAAAAGCAAACGAGCTTTTTCGCCACCTGACAGCATACCGACTGATTTTTTAACATCATCTCCTGAGAAAAGGAAGGCACCTAGACGGTTGCGGATTTCAACTTCTGGTGTCAGTTTAAAATCATTCCAGAGTTCATCCAATACAGTATTACTTGGTGTCAGCTTGCTTTGGCTTTGGTCATAGTAACCAACCTCAACATTAGCCCCAAAGCGCTTTTCACCCTTGATAAAAGGAATCTGATCCACGATTGATTTGATAAAGGTTGACTTGCCAATACCATTGGGACCAACGATGGCAATAGCATTCATCTTACGAAGGTCTAGGTTAATAGGCTCTGACAATACTTCCCCATCATAGCCAATAGCTGCATTTTCAACAGTCAAAACAACATTGCCCGACATTTTCTCAGACTGGAAGGTCATGTTGGCAGATTTCTTACCAGCTTCAGGCTTGTCCAAACGTTCCATTTTTTCCAGTTGTTTTCGGCGAGATTGGGCACGTTTGGTCGTTGAAGCTCGGACTAGATTGCGATTGACAAAGTCTTCCAGAGCTGCAATTTCCTTCTGTTGCTTTTCATAGTTTTTTGCCTCAGTTGCTAGTTTTTGCTCCTTCAACTCGACAAAACGAGAGTAATTGCCAACATAACGATCCAAGGAATGCTTGGTCAAATCTAGCGTAATTGTCGCAACCTTATCCAAGAAATAACGGTCGTGGCTGACGATAATGAGGGCACCGCTATAATTTACCAAGTAATTCTCTAGCCAAGCAATAGTTTCAATATCCAAGTGGTTGGTTGGCTCGTCCAAGACCAAGAGATTAGGTTTTTCAAGGAGCATTTTGGCTAGAGCCAAGCGAGTATTTTGACCACCAGAAAGATCTGCAATTTTCATCTGCCACATAGATTCGTCAAACTTGAATCCATTCAAAATCGCTCGAATATCAGCTTCATAGGTAAAGCCACCTGCCTGACGAAAATTCTCAGATAAGCGGTCGTAATCTGACATCAGCTTATCCAAATCCTCACCAGACTTTTCACCCATCTCCAACTCCATCTGACGAAGTTGTTTCTCCGTTCGACGCAAGTCATCAAAGACATGAAGCATCTCGTCGTAGATGGTATTTTCAGACTCAAAACGGCTATCTTGGGCTAGGTAAGACAGAGAAATATCTTTTTTCTTATTGATTTCTCCACTAGTTGGCTCCTCTTCTCCAACCAAAATCTTCAAAAGAGTAGACTTACCTGCTCCATTTTTCCCAACAAGGGCAATCCTGTCTCGTTCATCAACCTGCAGGTTGATATTATCAAAAAGAACCTCTCCTGCAAAAGAACGTTCAATTTTATTAGCTTGTAAAATAATCATACAAACAGTATAGCATGTTTCCCTAAGGCATTCAAGACTTGATAAACCAGCATATAACACCACTTTTATGAAAATTATGCTGCCGTTTTACTAAAATGCTAAAAAGTGCTATAATGTGAACGGTTAAAACAATTTACAAAAAGGAGAATTTTAATGTCTTACCAAGAAAATTACCAGAAATGGGTTGATTTTGCGGAGCTTCCTGACTACCTTCGTCAAGATTTGGAAAATATGGATGAAAAAACAAAGGAAGATGCCTTCTATACAAATCTTGAATTTGGTACTGCAGGTATGCGTGGCTTGATTGGTGCTGGTACCAACCGCATCAACATCTACGTTGTTCGCCAAGCTACTGAAGGATTGGCTCGTTTGATCGAGTCAAAAGGTGGAAATAAAAAAGAACGTGGTGTGGCAATTGCCTACGATAGCCGTCACTTTTCACCTGAGTTTGCCTTTGAATCTGCGGCAGTTCTTGCTAAACACGGCATCAAATCTTACGTATTTGAAAGCCTCCGTCCAACTCCAGAACTATCATTTGCAGTTCGTCATCTCAACTGTTTCGCAGGTATCATGGTCACAGCCAGCCACAACCCTGCTCCATTTAATGGTTACAAGGTTTACGGTGAAGACGGTGGACAAATGCCTCCACACGACGCGGACGCTTTGACTACTTATATCCGTGCAATCGAAAATCCATTTGCGGTAGAAGTTGCTGATGTGGAAGCTGAAAAAGCTTCTGGCTTGATTGAAGTTATCGGCGAAGCTGTCGATGTGGAATACCTTAAAGAAGTTAAGGACGTTAACATCAACCCAGCCTTGATTGAAGAATTCGGTAAAGACATGAAGATTGTCTACACACCACTTCATGGTACTGGGGAAATGTTGGCTCGTCGTGCTCTTGCCCAAGCAGGATTTGATTCTGTTCAAGTCGTTGAAGCTCAAGCAACTGCTGACCCAGACTTCTCAACTGTAAAATCTCCAAACCCAGAAAGCCAAGCAGCCTTTGCCCTTGCTGAAGAACTTGGTCGTCAAGTTGGTGCAGATGTTCTTGTGGCAACTGACCCTGATGCTGACCGTGTTGGTGTTGAAGTTCTTCAAAAAGATGGTAGCTACCTCAACCTTTCAGGTAACCAAATCGGTGCTATCATGGCTAAATACATCTTGGAAGCCCACAAAAACGCTGGAACTCTTCCTGAAAATGCAGCCCTCTGCAAATCTATCGTATCAACTGACTTGGTAACGAAGATTGCTGAAAGCTACGGCGCAACCATGTTCAACGTTTTGACAGGTTTCAAATTTATCGCTGAAAAAATCCAAGAATTCGAAGAAAAACACAATCACACTTACATGATGGGATTTGAAGAAAGCTTCGGTTACTTGATCAAACCATTCGTACGTGATAAAGACGCTATCCAAGCCGTTCTTGTCGTTGCTGAACTTGCTGCCTACTACCGTTCACGTGGTTTGACGCTTGCTGACGGTATCGAAGAAATCTACAAAGAGTATGGCTACTATGCAGAAAAAACAATCTCTGTTACTCTTTCAGGTGTCGATGGTGCAGAACAAATCAAAGCGATTATGGCTAAATTCCGCAATAATGCTCCAAAAGAATGGAACGCAACAGCTATCACTGTCGTAGAAGACTTTAAAGCTCAAACTGCTACTGCTGCTGACGGTACTGTTACAAACTTGACAACTCCTCCAAGTGATGTGTTGAAATACACACTTGCTGATGGATCATGGATTGCTGTTCGCCCTTCAGGTACAGAACCAAAAATCAAATTCTACATTGCAGTTGTAGGTGAAACAAACGAAAAATCACAAGCTAAGATTGCTAACATCGAAGCAGAAATCAATGCTTTTGTAAAATAAAGCCCTATAAAAGATGAGACCAGCCAATCTCATCTTTTTTCGTATCAAATCTAAGCAATTTTAGAAAATTTATGGCATACTAGACTTATCAATGAAAGCGAGGTAATCTCATGGAACAATTTTTAGATAATATCAAAGAACTTGAAGTCACTACAGTTGCGCGTGCGCAAGAAGCTCTTGATAAAAAAGAAACTGCAACCTTCTTTATTGGTCGTAAAACTTGCCCTTACTGCCGTAAATTTGCTGGCACATTGGCAGGTGTCGTAGCTGAAACTAAAGCTCACATCTACTTCATCAACAGTGAAGAACCAAGCCAACTCAATGAGTTGCAAGTATTCCGCTCACGCTATGGTATCCCAACTGTACCAGGCTTCGTTCATATTGCAGATGGACAAATCAATGTCCGTTGCGACTCTTCAATGTCAGCACAAGAAATCAAAGATTTCGCAGGATTGTAAAAGATATAAAAAAGAAGGCACTCGCCTTCTTTTTTATATCTCTGTTAACGGTGTTGCAGTATCTGGTGAGGTATCATAAACTTTAAAGTCTACTCCGACTCCCAGATCAGCTTGCGCCAGCTGATTGACCATGGTCATATGTGCCAGTTCCTTGATATTGTTCTCCTTAGATAAATGCCCAAGGTAGATTTTCTTAGTGCGGTTTCCCAAGGTACGAATCATAGCTTCAGCACCGTCCTCGTTAGAAAGGTGACCCAGATCCGATAGGATTCGTTGTTTGAGTCGCCAAGCGTAAGAACCTGCTCGTAAAATCTCTACATCATGGTTGGACTCAATAAGATAACCATCTGCATTTTCGACAATCCCTGCCAGACGGTCACTAACATAACCTGTATCTGTCAAAAGGACAAAACTCTTATCATCCTTCATAAAGCGATAGAACTGCGGTGCGACTGCATCATGGCTCACACCAAAACTCTCGATGTCGATATCTCCAAAGGTTTTGGTTTTGCCCATTTCAAAGATATGCTTTTGTGAAGAATCTACCTTGCCAAGATACTTGCTATTTTCCATAGCCTGCCAGGTTTTTTCATTGGCATAAAGATCCATACCATACTTGCGAGCCAAAACACCTACTCCATGAATATGGTCTGAATGCTCATGCGTAATCAAGATAGCATCCAAGTCTTCTGGCTTGCGATTGATTTCAGCAAGTAAGCTAGTGATTTTCTTACCAGACAAGCCTGCATCCACTAAAAGTTTCTTTTTTGGGGTTTCCAGATAAAAGGAATTTCCACTGGAACCCGACGCTAAAATACTGTATTTAAAGCCTATTTCACTCATTCTATTCTTCTACTTCGTCCTCCCAGATTTCTTCTTTCACTGCATCCTTATCATAAGGGAGCACAATGGTAAAGGTTGATCCCTTACCATATTCACTCTTGGCCCAAATAAAGCCCTTATGTTGTTTGATAATCTCTTTAGCGATAGCTAGTCCTAAACCAGTACCACCTTGGGCACGACTTCTAGCACGATCCACACGATAAAAACGGTCAAAGATACGTGGTAAATCTTGCTTTGGTATCCCCAATCCTTGGTCTGAAATGGATAAAATCATCTGATCATCAGTTGTCTTCATGGTCACTGTGATTTTCCCACCGTCTGGAGAATATTTGATGGCATTGTTGAGAATGTTATCAATCACCTGTGTCATCTTGTCTGTATCAATTTCAATCCAGACTGAGGTAATTGGATAATCTCTCACCAGTTCATATTTCTTCTCTTCATCCTGCCCTCTTATCTGATCAAAACGGTTGAGGATAAAGGTTATAAAGGCAGTGAAATTAATCAATTCCACATCCAGGTTACTGGTTGCATTATCAATCCGTGAAAGATGAAGAAGGTCTGTCACCATTCGCATCATACGGTTGGTTTCGTCTAGAGACACCTTGATAAAATCTGGTGCGACAGGTTCTGACAAGGCCCCCTCATCCAAAGCTTCAAGATAGGATTTTACACTAGTCAGAGGCGTCCTCAACTCATGACTAACGTTGGAAACAAAGAGTCTCCGTTCGCGCTCCTCCTTCTCCTGCTCCGTCGTATCGTGTAAAACAGCAACCAAACCAGAAATAAAGCCAGACTCACGACGAACCAAGGCAAAACGTACACGAAGGCTCAGATATTCACCATTGTCATCCTGAGAATCAATCATAAGCTCAGGAACTTGGGTAATCAAATCACGAAGTTCATACTCATCTTCAATCTTAAGCAATTCTAGAATACTTTTATTGAGAACCTCTTCCTTCTGAACACCTAGCTGTTTCTTAGCCATGTCATTAATCATGGTAATCTTGCCACGACGATTGGTCGCAAGGACTCCGTCCGTCATGTAAGAGAGGATACTGTGCAATCGTTTACTCTCTTGTTCCAGATTTTCTTGGGTCAAGCGTATTACTTCTGATAAATCATTGAGATTGTTGGTAATATTAGTGATTTCAGAGCTTCCCTGCATATCCAATACCTGAGAATAATCTCCTGCAATCAAGTCTTTAACTTTTTGATTAATTTGCTTCAACCGAATATTATCTCGCCGATTTTCTAGCAAAAGCAAGGTAACAATCAAGATAAAACCCAATAAAATTAAAATGAAGATAAAATCACTAGTAAGAATATTTTTTCTAATCAATTCAATCATTATTTCTCATATAATAACCAACACCACGACGTGTTAGGATATACTCTGGACGACTAGGTGTATCTTCAATCTTCTCACGCAAACGTCTGATAGTTACGTCAACAGTCCGAACATCTCCGAAATAATCATAACCCCAGACCGTTTCAAGCAAGTGTTCACGGGTAATCACTTGACCAATATGAGAAGCCAAGTGATACAAAAGCTCAAATTCACGGTGGGTTAAGTCTAGTTCTTCACCGTATTTTTTAGCTACATAAGCATCTGGTACAATCTCCAAGTCCCCAATTTGCAAAGGTTGGGTTTTCTTTTCATCTGACTCTTGATTATCTACAGAAACCAAGTCCGTGCGACGAAGAAGAGCTTTAACACGCGCCTGCAACTCACGATTTGAGAAGGGTTTGGTTACATAGTCATCCGCTCCAAGCTCTAAACCGATAACCTTATCAAATTCACTGTCTTTAGCAGAAAGCATGATAATAGGCACACTACTTGTCTTGCGAATGGTCTTAGCAACTTCTAAACCATCAATTTCTGGAAGCATCAAATCCAGAATAATAATATCTGGTTGCTCTGCTTCAAATTGTTCTAGTGCTTCACGACCATTAAAAGCAGTTACAACCTCGTAACCTTCCTTGGTCATATTAAACTTGATAATATCCGAGATTGGTTTTTCATCATCTACAATTAATATTTTTTTCATTTGTTCACCTTTTTCTCTACTATTATACCAAAAAAATAAAAAGAAGACACAATAGCTAGTCTTTGCTACTGTCTAAGTTGGCTTGTGCATAAGCCTGCCAGATTTTTTGTTGGGGTTTGGCAAGTGGAACATCCTTAAACTCTTCTGGTGAAAGCCAGCGAACTTCCCTATCGGAAAAGTTATGAAAATCAGTCACCTGACCGGCTAGAATTTGAACATGCCACTTGCGATGACTAAAGACATGATTGACTGTCTCAAAATAAACATCAAGCCAATCAACATCTAAGTCATAGTCCTGCTGGAAACTCTCTTCTGGACTGGGACCAAAGTTCACATTTTCTTCTGCAACCTGGTGAAAGAGATCAAACTGCACTTCTTGCGAAAAGTTATCTACTTCTATCAAGGGGAAATGCCAAAAACCTGCCAAGAGCTTTTCACTTTCATTTTTTTCAAGTAAAAATTGTCCTTGAGAATTTTTCACCACTAAGGCTTTAAGATAAATAGGAACTGGTTTTTTCTTGGGAGCCTTGATTGGATAACGGTCCATTGTGCCATTCTGATATGCCGCACTAAAGTCCTTAACTGGGCTTTCTTCTGGTCTGGGATTTACAGGCGCCTCAATATCAGATCCCAAGTCCATCAAGGCTTGATTAAAGTCACCTGGCCTTTCTGGGTCAATCAAGATTTCCATCATTGCCTGAAAAATTTTACGATTACTTGGAATCCCAATATCGTGGTTGACTTCAAATAGACGGGCCAAAACTCGCATGACATTACCATCTACAGCTGGCTCAGGCAAGTTAAAAGCAATACTGGAAATGGCTCCTGCTGTGTAAGGTCCAATACCTTTCAAGCTGGAAATTCCTTCGTAGGTATTTGGAAATTGACCACCAAAGTCAGTCATAATTTGCTGGGCTGCAGCCTGCATATTTCGTACTCGAGAATAATAACCCAATCCTTCCCAAGCCTTCAACAAACGCTCTTCAGGGGCAGTTGCCAAACTTTCCACTGTTGGAAACCAGTCCAAGAATCGTTCGTAATAAGGAATAACCGTATCCACCCTAGTCTGCTGGAGCATAATTTCAGAGACCCAGATATGATAAGGATTTTTACTTCTACGCCAGGGTAAATCTCTTTTGTTTTCATCATACCAAGTGAGAAGTTTCTCACGGAAAGAAATGATCTTCTCCTCCGACCACATGACGATACCGTATTCTTTCAAATCTAACATATCTCTAGTATAACACAGAAGATTCTAACTGTCCTTTTCCTAGTATTAATACTCTTCGAAAATCTCTTCAAACCACGTCAACGTCGCCTTGCCGTACTCAAGTACAGC